>DGVL01000048.1 GCA_002394965.1 Lachnospira sp. UBA4285 | reverse complement strand
TCGGCCTGCTGATTCCGCATATTTCCAGAATGATTCTGGGCAACGACAACCGGCGGTCTGTCCCGTCGTCTATCGCACTGGGGGCGCTGTTCATGGTCATCGTCGACACCGTTGCCCGGTGCGCGACGGCCTCCGAGATTCCCGTATCGATCCTGACGGCTGTGATCGGTGCGCCGGTTTTTATCCTGCTGCTCAGAAAGACGGGAGGTATAAAGACGTGAAACTGGAGATCAGGGACGGCTGCTTTTCGTACCGGAAGGACAGGCCGATTCTGAAAGGTATATCCATTGACGTCGGCCGGGGAGAGGTCCTGTCCGTCCTCGGGCCAAACGGCGTCGGCAAGACCACGCTGATGAAATGTCTCCTCGGATTTCAAAGATGGGATTCAGGGGAGGTCCTCATCGACGGAAAAAACCGGAATGCCATGAGCAGCCGGGAGTTCTGGAGGCGGGCAGCCTATGTCCCCCAGGCCAGAAATCAGACATTTTCCTACACGGTGGAGGAGACGGTCCTGATGGGCCGTGGCTCTTACCTGGGGCTCTTTGAGACGCCCGGCGAAAAGGACTGCGCGATTGCGCGGGAGGCGATGGAGAGGGCCGGCGTGGCACATCTCTCCGACCGCAGCTGCAGTGAGATCAGCGGCGGTCAGCTTCAGCTTGTTCTGATCGCCCGGGCTCTGGCCGGGAATCCGGAGCTTCTGATCATGGATGAGCCGGAGACCGGACTGGATTTCCGGAATCAGCTGATCGTACTGGATCTGATCCAGAAGCTGAGCCACGGGCAGGGGCTGACGATCCTGCTGAACACACATTATCCGGAGCATGCGCTGGCGGTCTCCGACAAAGCTCTGCTTCTGAACCGGGACGGGAGCAGCTGCTTTGGAAGCGCTGACGAGATCATCGATGAGGCGCACCTCTCCCGTGCATTTGAGGTGGATGTGTGCATACGGAGGATGGAAACCGGGAGAGGCTGCCGCATGTGCGTTCTGCCGGTGGGACTTAAAGAAAGGAACGCTTGAATGGATGAACTGCACTTCACCAGGGACAATGCAGACGCGGTGCTTCTTGCCCGGGTCCCCTGTGTCGTCCAGCTTCCGTTTCAGGAAGTGCTGGATCAGTATTTCAGTCAGTCTGCGTACAGCGTCGCGCTTGCGCAGTTCGGGAGAAACTGGCTTCGGGATCTCACCGTTTCGTGCCACCCGCAGGTCATCGTCGGGACCGGCATCGAGGGGATGATTCCCGAACATCCGGAGGAAAAAGGATTCGCCGCAAGGTCGGCGGGAAGGCTTGATAATCCGGACTTTGACGGCTTTGCAGATCCGGAGGGCGTGTACGACATAGCGGCCTGCATTCCGATGACGATGGTGGTCGACATGGGGCGCGCCGAGGGACGGCCTCTTCCGGAAACACTCTCAGATCTGCTGCGGGATGAATACCGTGGAAGCATCGTATATCCGGACGACGGCGCACTGCTGGACAGCATTCTGTTCACCTATATCTATAAGGCAGCCGGTTATGAAGGCGTTGCCGCCTTCCGGAGAAACTGTCTGGCGGGGCTTCATCCGTCGCAGATGATTCATCCGGGCGGGATGAGCGTGAAGCCCTTTATCATGGTCATGCCCTGGATCTTCGCGCGACTCAAGGCCATGCAGCCCGGGATGTCCCTGCGGTGGTTCTCAGACGGCGCGCCGATAATCCCGGTCGCTGTCACGGCGCAGGACACCCGGGACGCAGCGCGGTTCCTGGATGTTCTGTGCCAGGAGCAGACAGGCCGTGTCTTTCGCGAGCAGGGATTCTTTCCGTCTGCCTGCCGCACAATTGACAACAGACTTCCGGGGAAGCTCGCATTCATCGGGTGGGACTTTCTGCGCCGGCCGGATCTGCCGGACATCATCGCCGGATGCCGGAAAATCATGGAGGGAGAAGTATGAAACTTGTCACAGTTGCCGGGCCGCCGGCTGTCGGAAAGACCTCTGTGCTTCTGCGGATGAACCGGCTGCTGAAAGAGCGGGGGCTCAGGACCGGTGTGGTGAAATTTGACTGTATGCAGACCAATGACGACGAGACCTTCCAGGAAGCCGGGATCCGTGCTGTGCGCGGGATCTCGGCTGAACTTTGCCCGGACCATTTCTTCATCACCAATCTGGATGAAGTCTGCGCCTACGGCCGCCGGGAGAAACTGGATATTCTGTTCACAGAGAGCGCAGGACTGTGCAGCCGCTGCTCGCCGTACCTGAAAGGTGTTCCGGCTGTGTGCGTGGTGGACCAGCTGGCAGGAATCCATGCGCCGTCGAAGATCGGTCCGATGCTCAAGCTCGCCGACATCATCCTGATCACCCGCGGGGACATCGTATCCCAGGCGGAGCGGGAGGTCTTCTTCCGACAGGTAATGCTGGTGAATCCGAGGGCCGAGATCTTCCCTGTGAACGGGCTGACCGGACAGGGAGCCAGGGCCGCCGTGGATGCGATTCTGAGACGGACCGATACGCCGGATGAAGAACCGTCCCTGCGCTTTCCGATGCCGATGGCGATCTGTTCGTATTGTCTTGGCGAGACCCGGATCGGAAAAGACTATCAGGTCGGCAATGTCCGGAAGATGAAACTTGGAGGTGCCACATGACCTGTACGGATACGCTTGCAAGCCTTCTTGAACAATGCCCTGTGCTGCGGGTCTATCTGAATGATCTGGAGACGGATCTGGACGAGACGGTGAGCTTTGCCGAAAACATGAAGAGGCTTCCGGAGAGCTTTTTTGAGCAGAGAAAATCAGACAGAGACGCGGAGTGCCGCCAGTTTGAAGCGTACCTGCGGGCACTGGAAAAGACCTGGAACAGCGACGCCCTGAGGGCTGACACGCTCACGATCCTCCCCGGACACAGCAAGAGCGGGGCAAAAGAAAACTTTCAGAAGATACAGCTTCACAGAGGGCAGACGACGGCACTGGTCGGGAGGACAGGTGCCGGGAAATCCAGACTCCTCGAGGATATCGAGTGGCAGGCGGCGGGCGATTCGCCGACAGGCCGGACGATCCTCATCAACGGGCAGAAGCGCGCGCAGCGGCCGCTGGGACAGAGGCTGGTCGCGCAGCTGTCCCAGAACATGAACTTTGTGCTGGATATGCACGTCCGGGATTTCCTGCGCATGCATGCCGAGTGCTTCCACGCGCGGGCCGACGCGGCAGCACTCGCCGGCCAGGTCTATCGCACGGCTGTGTCGCTGTGCGGGGAGCCGTTCGAGGAGACGACGCCCGTCACCAGTCTGTCCGGGGGACAGTCCAGAGCTCTTATGATCGCCGACTGCGCGCTCATCTCACAGGCTCCGGTTGTGCTGATCGACGAGATCGAGAACGCGGGGATAAACCGCCGCATGGCGCTGAAACTTCTGACCGGGCGCGACAAGATCGTCTTTATCGCGACGCATGACCCGGTGCTGGCGCTTCTTGCCGATCAGCGGCTTGTGTTGTCAGATGGCGGCATAAAAGACGTAATGCAAAAAATGAGCGGGGAAGAAGAGGTCCTGCGGAAAGCCGAGGAGACGGACCGGTTTCTCACAGATCTCCGCGAGAAGATCCGGGAAGGGCAAAGACTTACGGTCTCCTGAAAAAATGCGGGCAACAGGACTTGAACCTGCACCCTCGTCGGACCAGAACCTAAATCTGGCGCGTCTGCCAATTCCGCCATGCCCGCATGGGCTTATTTTATCACAAAACAACCGCGCGGGGAGAGGGAACCTTGAGTTTTACCGGTAAGTATCTTAAAATGACTGCAGCGCGCGGCACCGCTGCAGGACTGCCGGTGACAGTGCGATTCAGGGTAAGGCAGGTGGAACTTTTGCGGTATACGATTCAAAACGACAAGCTGACAGCTGTCATCGACAGCCATGGCTTTGAACTGGTGTCTCTTGTGCGCCGCCGTGACGGCTCAGAGCTCATATGGCAGGCGGACCCGTCCGTGTGGAAGCGGCACGCGCCCATCCTGTTCCCGGTGGTAGGCCGTCTTGCCGGTGACGCATACCGCTTCGGCGGCAGAGCCTACGAGATGCACCAGCATGGTTTTGCAAGGGACCGGGAGTTTTCACTTCTCACGCAGGGGGCAGACCATGTGAGCGGAGAGCTTCTGGCAGATGAGAAGACCCGGGAGGTATATCCCTTTGACTTTTCGCTGCAGTGCGGATTTGCGCTGGAGGGCGACACGCTGCGCGTGAGCTGGAACGTGTCTGATACAGGGAACCGCGCGATGTACTTCAGCATCGGCGCGCATCCGGCATTTATCACGGAAGGCGGGAAGAGCTGCGCGGGTGCCTCTCTGTTTCTGGAGACGGAGAACGGACCGATGAGCAGGCTTACGTATAGGCTTCTTGACGGTGGGCTGGTGGCAGACAGGGAATATACGGTGCAGCTTAATGACGGGCGGCTTCCGGTTACAGAGGCTTTGTTCGCCCGGGACGCGCTGATTATCGAGACAGCTCAGGCAGAAGGGAAGCTGCAGAATATCACGCTGCTGACACCGGAGGGCGCGCGGGTGGCGCTTGAGACGCAGGCGCCGGTGCTCGGGCTCTGGGGCGTGTCAGAGGCGCATCTGCCGTTTCTCTGCATCGAGCCGTGGTACGGCCGGGCGGACGGCGTCGGTTTCGCTGGAGACCTGACGGAGAGAAAGTTCGGGAATAAGCTGGCTCCGGGAGAGAGCTTTACAAGAGATTACACGATCACAGTGCCGAACGCCTGAAGGCGGGCGGTGCTGTTTTATGGAAAGGATTGTTACAGGTATGCTGACAGAAGAGGAGAACAGAAAACTGGCGGATTTGCTCTTTCCGGACGTGGACGAGACGCCGGATTACTGGGAGAAGAAGTATCCGTACAGAAAGCTTCCCAAAAAAGCGGAAGTGACGAGAATGGCGCCGAGCCCGACGGGATTTATCCATCTGGGCAATCTGTACAGCGCCCTGGCTGATGAGCGGATCGCACACCGCCACGGCGGGGTTTTCTATCTGCGGATCGAGGACACGGACGCAAAGCGCAAGGTCGAAGGCGCGGTGGAGCTGGTCATCAACGCGATGCGCTACTTTGACATCGAGTTCGACGAGGGCGCGGGGCTGCCGGATGACGCCCCGGGGAACAACTACGGGCCGTATTTCCAGAGACAGAGAGTCCGGATCTATCACACATTCGCCCGGTCTCTTGTACAGCGGGGGCTGGCGTATCCGTGTTTCTCGACGGAGGAAGAGCTGGATGCGGTCCGCCGGCAGCAGGAAGCGGCTGAAGAGCCGATCGGCTGCTACGGGAAGTATGCGCTATGGAGAGACAAGAGCCTCGCTGAATATGAAGAAGCCCTGAAGTCGGGGAAGGAGCATGTGCTGCGCCTGAGAAGCCAGGGGACACCGGGCAGGGAATTCGTCTTTCACGATGAGATCAAGGGCGATCTGACGCTGCCGGAGAATTTCCACGACATCGTGCTGCTCAAGAGCGACGGGATCCCGACCTATCACTTCGCGCACGCCATCGACGACCATCTGATGCGCACGACGCTGGTGATCCGCGGCGGCGAGTGGCTGGATTCCGCGCCGACGCATGTGGAGCTGTTCAGAGTCCTCGGGTTTAAGCTGCCGAAGTACGCGCACACGGCGCATCTGATGAAGTTCGACGAGGTTACAGGCGGCAAGCGCAAGCTCTCCAAGAGAAAGGACCCGGAGCTCTCGCTTGACTACTACCGGAAAGACGGGTATCACCCGTACTGCATGAAAGTATATCTGCTGACACTGCTCAATTCCAATTTCGAGGAGTGGCACAGCCAGAATCCGGACAAGGATATCAACGAGTTCCCGTTTGACGTGAAGAACATGAGCAAGTCCGGAGCGCTCTTTGACAAGGATAAGCTGCACAACATCTGCAAAAACGAGCTGTCCCGGCTATCAGAGGACGAGGTGTACGATTTCCTGGAAGGCTGGGCAAAAGAGTTTGAACCGGAAAAGGCGAAGTACTGGTTTGCGGACCCGGAGAAGCTCAAGGCCATTCTGCGCCTGTACATGGGCGTCGGCATGAAACGGCGCCGCAAGGATCTGATCAATGCAAGCCAGATCTTCTTTCTCATCGGATATTTCTTCCCGGAGACCGGGGATACGGGCGAAAAGGAACCGTTTGGCGCGGACGCGGACACGGTGCGGCAGGTGCTCGCCGCATATCTGGAAGCATACAGTCACGACGACGACAATGCCGCGTGGTTTGATAAGCTGAAGGACCTTTCGGAGCGCTTCGGCTACTGCCCGGACGTGAAGACGTACCGGAAGAATCCGGAAGGTTACAAGGGAAGCGTCTCCGACGTGGCTGAGATGGTGCGCATTGCTGTGACCGGGCGCGCCAACACGCCGGATCTCTGGTCCATCATCCACATCATGGGTGAGAAGAGCATGCGGGAGAGAATACAGGCGGCACTTGACGCTCTTGCCTGATCTGTGCGTCTGGACATGACAAATGGTACAACGATCCCCGGAAAGGAGAGGCTATGTATTCAGAAGAAGATATTCTCAGGATGATCGAGGAGGAGGACGTGGAATTTATCCGTCTGCAGTTCACGGATATGTTCGGAGTCCTCAAGAATGTGGCCGTGACGGCGAGCCAGATGGCGCACGTCCTGAAGCACGGCTGCATGTTCGACGGCTCGTCCATCGACGGATATGCCAGGGAAGAGGAGTCGGACATGTATCTGAGGCCGGACCTGGATACATTTGTCATTTTTCCGTGGCGGCCGCAGGCCGGAAAGGTGGCGCGGCTGATCTGCAGCGTGTACAAGCCGGACGGGACGCTGTTTGCGGGCGATCCGCGGCAGATCCTGCGGGTGCAGGTGCAGCGGGCACAGGCACTCGGATACACGTTTGATGTGGGGCCGGAGTGCGAGTTTTTCCTGTTCCACACGGACGAAAACGGTCAGCCGACCACAGAACCCGGGGACGACGGCGGATACTTCGATCTGGGGCCGACCGATCTCGGGGAGAATGTGCGCCGCGATATCGTCATGAATCTGGAGAACATGGGCTATCAGGTCGAGGGATCGCACCACGAGACGGCTCCGGGGCAGCACGAGGTGGACTTCCGCTACGGCGAGGCGCTGTCGATGGCCGACAAGATCATGACCTTCAAGCTCGCGGTGAAGACGCTCGCAAGGCGGCACGGCCTGTGGGCGACGTTCATGCCCAAGCCGCGCAACGACTGCGCCGGCAGCGGCATGCACATCAATATGTCCCTGATGAAGGGCGACCAGAATATCTTCGGCGACGCCGCGGATCCGGACGGGCTTTCGGAGACCGCGAAGCATTTCATGGCGGGCATCATGGCGCATGCGCGCGGCATGGCGGCCATCACCAATCCGCTGGT
>DGVL01000096.1:1015-10363 GCA_002394965.1 Lachnospira sp. UBA4285 | reverse complement strand
CCAGCTGAGCTGGTGGTTTTGATTACGCAAGGTGTTCCGTTTTTTTACGATCACGGATTACGAGGCGGAAGGAAAGTGGCTGCGCAGCATGCACGCGGCGGCTGCCCAGTTCATATGGGCAGCCCTTCCGTATGTCGCGATGGGAACCGGAGCGGCACTGCTGGCTGGATCGGCCAGAAAAAAAGGCGGGCGCTGAGACGCCCGCTGCAGGATGCCTGCGGTCACTCGACGCGCCGGATTCCACTGATATCTGTGGAAGCCACCATCGAGTAATTCGTGTAGTAAATGACAAATCCCGGCCGGGACGCCGGCGGCTTTTTCACCTCTTTTTTCCGAACATAGTCGACCTGCGCGTTGGGCGAGTCCTGCGCTCTGGAAAAATGAGCGGCAAGTCTTGCCGCCTCTTCGAAGGTGGCGTCCGGAAGTTCTCTGCCCTGTGTGCGCACGATCACATGGGATCCCGGCATCTGCTTGGCGTGGAACCACCAGTCGGAAGGCGAGGCCACCTTGAACGTCAGCATCTCATTCTGCTGATTGTTCTTCCCGACATAGATGTCAAAGCCGTCTGAAGACACAAAATGCATCGGAAGAGACTTTCCGTGCCGCTCTCTTCGGTCAGCCTTCGCGCGAATGTAGCCGGAATCGGCGAGCTCCCGGCGCACGGCCGCGATGTCATCCTCGTTCTCGGCTGCCGACAGGAAGACGAGGATTGATTCGAGATGATCCAGTTGTTCCCGCGATTCCTGGATCAGCTTTGAGTCCGCTTCCCATGTGCGCTTGAGTTTATTATAGCGCTCGAAGTAGTGGCTGGCGTTTTCCTGGATTGTCTTTGCGGGATCAAGCGGAATCTGAACCTTCCGGTTCCCGTCATGATAGTTTTCAACCTCGGCGCTTTTTATGCCGTCTTTGAGTGCGTAGCCGTATGCCTGCAGAAGTTCGCCGTACACGCGGTAGCGGTCGCGCTTCCGGGTCGATTCCAGCTGTTTCTCCTGAATGGCAAGCTTTTTGCTGGTCCGCTCAATGAGCGTGCCAACGATATGCCTGAGATCCGAAGATTTCTGGCGCATTCTGTCACGCCGCTCCCGGGAGGCATAGTAACGGCCAAGCAGTGCGCTCGGACTGTCAAAGCTTTCTGACGCAAGTCCGTCATACATGTGCATCGGAAGAACGGAATACGCAAAGTCTTCGCCGTCCCGCTGGTAGAGCACCGGATGAAAGTCCTCCTCCCGGATACGCGCAGCCATACCGGCCAATGCTGCAAAGACGGCCTCTTTTTTCTCTGCATCCAGAGCGGAAGCAGAGCGGGAACTGTCGGCTCCGGCTTCGAATGCAATCTCATCCGCAAGCATCGGCGAGAACCCGGTCACAGAGGCGACGATGGCCTTGGAAAGAGGCAGAGGCTGCCCGAACACCCTCGCTTCAAACTCAGACTGGTTAAGTGCGAGCGGGTTGAGCTTGTCATTTTCTCCGGGGACAAAATACGGGCGCCCAGGCAGGACTTCCCGTACAGAACTCACGGACGCTGGGATCCGTTTGATCGCATCGATGATTGTGTTCGTGTCGTCCGTCAGGATCAGATTGCTGTACTTGCCCATGAATTCGGCGTTCAGCCGGACTGTCTTCAGGTCCCCCATCTCATCGAGATGCTCAAAGGAGAATACAAGCACCCGGTCCATGCCGGGCTGCGAGATCTGCGTCAGCCGGCCGTTTCCGATTTTTTTGCGCAGCAGCATACAGAAAGCCGGGGCCTGTTCCGGGGAAGGTTTGTTCTCGTCCAGGATCCGGACAAGCGGAAGCGACGCGTTCACGCTCAGCTGCACGCGCACGGTGCCGCTTTTTGTTCTTTGCTGTCCGGCATCGCTGGTGCCGGCCGTCTTGAATGTGAGAAGCAGTTCGTCGCTCTCTGTCTGTGCGATGCGCGCAAGCCTTGCGCCCGTCAGACGCGAAGAGAGTTCGCAGCGGACTGCGGCTGTCATGGTTCCGTCAAATGCCATATTGAACCTCCGTAATTCGTATCTGTATCATACCATAGTCCTGTTAAAAGCCGCGCGATATTTGCTATAATAAGACAAAACAGCAACAATGAAAGCAGGGGAACAGGAGTTCATGGTAAGGAGTATGACAGGCTTCGGCCGGTGCGAGATAACAGAAGGCGGACAGAAAGCTGTTGTGGAGATCAAGTCGGTCAATCACAGATTTCTGGAGATGGCGGTGCGCATGCCGAGGAAACTCGGAGGGCTTGAGAGCCGTGTGCGGGAAGAGGTCAGACAATATGCCACAAGGGGCAAGATTGACGTCAGCATCAGCTATGAGAACAAGGACGCCGCGCCGGTCAGTCTGCAGTACAATCGGCGTGTTGCCCAGAATTATCTGGACATTTTCGCGCAGATGAGCAGGGACTTTGGTCTGGAGAATCGAGTCGGCCTGCTTGATCTTGCTTCTCTGCCGGATGTCATAACCGAGCAGGACCCGGAGTCTGACGATGAAGCGGTATGGTCGTTTTTAAAGAGGGCAGTGGATGGCGCCGGCCGGCAGTTCGCGCAGGTCCGCGCAGTGGAAGGGGAGAACCTGAAGATGGATCTTCTGGACAAGCTGGACTGCCTTGCCCTGCTTCTTGACACGGTCGAGGAAAAATCGCCGGAGATCATTGAAAACTATTCGAAGAAACTCCGGGAGCGGGTGAATGGCATTGCCGGGGAGGTGCCGGTGGATGAGAATCGCCTGGCACAGGAAGTTGTGCTGTATGCCGACAAGATCTGCGTGGATGAGGAGATTGTCCGCCTGCGCAGCCATTTCTCACAGGCGAAGGAGACACTTGATACAGGAGGCAGCGTCGGCAGAAAGCTTGACTTTATCGTGCAGGAGATGAACCGGGAGGCCAACACGATTCTATCCAAAATCGACGATGTACTGCTCTCCCAGACAGCGATCGAGATGAAAACAGGGATTGAGAAGATCCGCGAGCAGATTCAGAACCTGGAGTAAACCCCAGATCCGGAACTTCAAAATCCAAAGTAATTCCGGACTTGCGTTTCCAGGTGCTGCGTTCTATAATATTTCGGTGAATTTTGATTCTATACCGCTTTGCGCCGCCTGCCGGCTGTCCTGGCGATAAAAGAAAAGAGGCTGTATGGCTGACAGAGGACTGTTGATTGTGATTTCGGGATTTGCCGGAAGCGGCAAGGGGACCGTCGTAAAACAGATCCTCGCAGACCGCCCGGACAGATGCTCTCTGAGTACCTCCGTTACAACAAGATCGCCCCGCCCCGGCGAGGAGGAAGGCGTCGCGTATTTCTTTCGGACAAAGGAAGAATTCGAGCGCATGATTGAGCGTAGTGAGCTCATTGAGTACGCCCGATATGTTGACAATTACTACGGCACGCCGAAGGCCTGGGTTGAGCAGAAGATGAAGGAAGGAATCGATGTCATCCTGGAGATCGAGATCCAGGGTGCCATGAACATCAAAAAGATGTATCCGGACGCCATCCTCATCTTTCTCATGCCGCCGGGGGCCGATGAGCTGCAGAGGCGGCTCGTGGGGCGCGGTACGGAGGACGCGGCGACCGTGCGGGCAAGACTGGCCCGCGCCTGTGAGGAAGCGGAAGGAATCGGGAATTACGACTATCTTGTCGTGAACGATGAGGTTCAGGCGTGCGCTGACAGAATCGGACAGATTGCTGACGCGGAGCGGCTGAAAGTTAGCCGCCAGGCAGAGCGCATCCGCGATATGCGGCAGGGACTTGAGAAATTCAGGGCTTAATATTAAGGAGAGAATGCATGTTACATCCGTCATATACCGAACTGATGAACAAGATCAACAGTGATGTCGAGCCGGGCGAGCAGCCGCTGGTTGAGAGCCGCTATGCGATTGTGAAGGCCACGAGCGCCCGCGCCAGACAGATCATTGCTGCCCGCCATATAAAGGAAGAGCTTGACAAGGCACAGAGAGAGGCCGCTCAGGAGGGCAGGGTCATCGATGAGGACGAGGAGGAAGCCCTCTACGAGCTCAAGCACAATCAGCTGATCACGCTGAAGATGGGGGAGCCGATGATTCCGGATTCCGACAATATGAAGCCGCTTTCCATTGCCGTTGAGGAGCTCTATGAGGGCAAGGTGCGGATTGTCGGTCAGACAGACGACACGCAGTAAAACCTGTTACATGTGTTTCATGGCCTGCACGTTCCGGCAGGCCTTTATTTTTTTACCGGGGAGGAACCGTGGCTAAGACAACGAATGCAGAGTACAAGATCCTGATGGTATCCCTCGGATGTGACAAGAATCTGGTGGATTCCGAAGAAATGTTAGGCCAGCTGCTGGGCAGCGGATATTCCATGACTGACAACGAGTCGGAGGCGGATGCCGTCATTGTGAACACCTGCTGCTTCATTGAAGACGCCAAAAAAGAAAGCATCGACACGATTCTTTCCATGGCGCGTCTCAAGGAGGATGCGAGATGCAGGGCACTGATCGTCGCCGGGTGTCTGGGGCACCGCTACGCCAGCCAGATCCAGGAGAGCATCCCGGAGGTCGACGCAATCCTGGGGACATCTTCCGCCGACAAGATCCGGGATGTGCTGGATGATCTTCTCGGCCGGAAGAAGACGGAAGAGCGGGCGAGGCAGATGGAGGGGCGTCCAGAACCGGTCGTAGTCGTCGACAGCGCCGACAGAACACCTCTTCCCCCTTCCCGTGTCATCACCACCGGCGGCTGGTATGAATATCTGAAGATCGCCGAAGGCTGCGACAAGCACTGCACATACTGCGCGATTCCTTCCGTTCGCGGAAAATACCGCAGCATTCCCGAGAACTATCTTCTGGCGCAGGCCCGCTATCTGGCATCCCAGGGTGTGAAGGAACTGATCCTGGTCGCCCAGGAGACAATGCTCTACGGTACGGACATCTCCGGAAAGAAGGAGCTCCCGAAGCTTCTGCACGATCTGGCCGCTATTGACGGGATCGAGTGGATCCGCATCCTGTACTGCTATCCGGAGGAGATAACAGAGGATCTCATCTGCGCGATGAAAGCGGAGCCCAAGGTGCTGCCGTATCTGGATATGCCGGTTCAGCACGCATCCGACCGGATCCTGAAGCGCATGGCGAGGCGGACGAGCCGGGCAGATCTTGAGAGGATCATCAGTCGCCTGCGCGGGGAGATCCCGGAGATTGCACTGCGCACGACGCTCATCGTCGGGTTCCCGGGGGAGTCGGACGAGGATTTTGAGGAGCTGGCGGCATTTGTCAGGAAGATGCGCTTTGACAGGCTCGGGGTATTCACGTATTCGCGCGAGGAAGGAACGCCGGCCGCTGATTTCCCGGATCAGATTCCGGAAGAGGTGAAGCAGCATCGCCGCGACACAATCATGGAGATCCAGCAGGAGATATCGCGAGAGAAAAATGAAGCCCTCGTCGGGAAGACACTCGAGGTGATAACGGAAGGGTATCTGCCGGATGACGGTGTGTACACGGGCAGAACCTACCGGGACGCTCCGGGAGTCGACGGACTGGTCTTTTTTACGTCGGATGCGGATCTGATATCCGGGACCATGGTGGATGTCACCATAACCGGTGCCTCAGAATATGATTTAACTGGTATAATGACGGAAAGTGCGGATTGAGAATCTCAGGGAGGATTTTTGCATGAATCTGCCGAATAAACTGACAATGTGCCGTATTTTCATGATTCCGCTGTATCTGGTTTTTCTGTACATGGGGTGGAACATCCCGGCTCTGATCGTGTTCGTGGCAGCATCGCTCACTGATCTGGCGGACGGAAAGATCGCAAGGAGCCGGGGGCTCGTGACCAATTTTGGAAAATTCATGGATCCGCTGGCGGACAAGCTTCTCACATGCTCGGCCATGATCGCAATGGTCGATCTGGGAAGGCTGGAAGGATGGGTTGTTATCATCATTATTGCGCGGGAGTTCACCATCAGCGGGTTCCGTCTCGTGGCGGCCGGCAATAACGTTGTGATAGCTGCCAACTACTGGGGAAAGTGGAAGACGGTGTTCCAGATGGCGATGATCATTCTGCTGACAGCCGCGATTCCCGGAGCTCTATTCGGTATCCTCACGCAGATTGTAAAGTATATCGCGGTAATTCTGACCGTTCTGTCTCTTGGGATCTATCTCAGACAGAACTGGTCTGTCATGAAAGAAGGCAGTACAAAATGATCTCTCAGGCTCTTGAACTGAAGGAAACAGCGTGTATGCTGGTCACGGCCCTGAAGGCCTGCAAGCGCCGGATGGCAACGGCCGAATCCCTTACAGGCGGACTGATCGCGGCATCGGTCATCTCGATACCGGGTGCGTCGGAGTGCCTCGAAGAAGGGTATATCACATATTCCGACGCGGCCAAGTCGAAAATGCTGGGCATCGCGCGTGAGGATATCCGTGAGTGGAAAGCGGTGAGCGAGAACACGGCGCGCGCCATGGCTGAGAATGTGGCGAGGATTGCCGGCTGTGAGTATGGTGTTTCGGCCACCGGCGTGGCCGGACCGGACAAGGAGGACGGTCAGGATGTCGGGACGGTCTTCATCGGCTGCTCGTATCCGGATGAAAACGGAAACCGCTCCTGTGAGGTGCGCAGACTTTCACTTTCCGGGACCCGCAATGAGATCCGGACCAGGACGGTTCTGCAGGCCATGAAGCTTCTCCTCGGCCATATGCCGGCAGGGCAGACGAGCAGGCACTGAACCCGGCGTATTATGTGCAGGTTGTTTATTATCCGGATATATGCTATTCTAACAGAGGGCATATATTCCGGATTTTTTCTTGACTGTTTTTCTCAGTTGTTTTACAATCAAATCGAACAAATGTTCTAAAAGGAGAATTTGAATGGCTTCTTCAAGTAAATCGAATGCCAGCAGCGACGAGAAGCAGAAAGCGCTTGATGCCGCAATCGCCAATATTGAAAAAGAGTTCGGCAAAGGAAGCGTGATGCGCCTGGGTGAGTCGGCTGCAGCGCAGAATGTTGAGGCGGAACCGACCGGGTCCCTCAGCCTTGACATTGCGCTCGGAATCGGCGGTGTCCCGAAAGGCCGTGTGATCGAAATCTACGGTCCGGAATCTTCCGGCAAGACGACGGTGGCACTGCACATGGTCGCCGAGGTTCAGAAGCGCGGAGGCATCGCCGGATTTATTGACGCGGAGCACGCGCTGGATCCCCGCTATGCCAAAAACATCGGCGTGGACATCGATAATCTGTATATCTCGCAGCCCGACAGCGGCGAGCAGGCTCTTGAGATCGCGGAGACCATGGTGCGCTCCGGGGCTGTTGATATCATCATCATCGACTCGGTGGCAGCCCTTGTCCCCAAGGCAGAGATCGACGGCGACATGGGCGACGCACACGTCGGACTTCAGGCCAGACTCATGAGTCAGGCGCTGCGCAAGCTAACGCCGGTTGTCAGCAAGAGCAAGTGCATTGTCGTGTTCATCAACCAGCTGCGCGAGAAGGTCGGCATAGTGTTTGGCAATCCGGAGACGACGACCGGCGGCCGGGCGCTGAAGTTCTATTCCTCTGTCCGGCTTGAGGTGCGCCGGACAGAGTCCATAAAGCAGAACGGCGAGGTTATCGGCAACCACGTGCGCGTAAAGGTTGTCAAGAACAAAGTGGCGCCGCCGTTCCGCGAGGCAGAATTTGACATCATGTTCGGAAAGGGCATCTCGCGTGAGGGCGATGTGCTGGATCTGGCTGTGAACTGCAATATCATTCAGAAATCCGGCGCGTGGTTCGCCTATAAGGGCGAGAAAATCGGCCAGGGACGTGAAAACGCGAAGGTGTATCTCTCGGAGCACCCGGAAGTGATGGAAGAGGTCACCCGGAAAGTCAGGGACTATTATCACATCGGCAGCCCGGATGCCGGAGCATCAGATGACGGTAATACGGATGCCGACATGAAGGCGCAGGATGCTCCGGACGCGCCGGAAGGGGAGCCGGGTGATTGAGATTGGAGCATCAGATCACGGAAATCCGGAAGCTGACAAGATCCAAAGCTCTGGTCACGGTGGATGACTGCGATACGCTCCCTCTGTATGCGGGCGAACTCAAAAAATATCAGATCCGCGAAAACGGAATGATCAGCCCGGATGTCTATGAAGGCATCCGGGCAGGTCTTTACCGGCGGGCTCTCACCCGCTGTCTTCATCTGCTCAAGGAGCGGGATTATCTTCAGGCCGAGATCCGGATGAAACTGCAGCGGGGCGGGTATCCGGGCGATATAATCGAAGCGGTTACGGACTGCCTGAAGCGGGAGAATTTTCTGGATGATTCCCGGTATATCGGGAACTATCTTCAGTTTCACGGAAATGAGAAGAGCCGTAGGGCTGTCGCGGAGTTTCTGAACAGGAAAGGCGCTGACCCGAAGGCGGTTGACAGGGCATGCGAGTCATATTACGGGGAGAATCCGGATACACAGACTGAGCTCGCCAAGAAGCTTCTGCGAAAGAAGCTGCGGGCCGGCGATGATCTGAAGGACTTTCAGACACGGCAGAAAGCAAAAGGCTTTCTGTACCGGAAGGGATTCCCGGCGGAAACGGCAGAGGAAGCGCTGCGCGCCCTCACTTCGGAGCTGGAACCATAAAGAGATGGAATGTGGTATTTGCTTGGATTGAAATCTTGACAGTCTGTAAAATTCCGGTTAATATTTTAATGTTGTGTAATGCAACAAAACTTTATAGGAGGCGCTCTTGTGCTGTATGTTATTATCGCGGTCGTAGCGGCTGTGATAGCAGCAGGGGCCGCTTGGGTGACGGCCAACAGGTCAAGGGACAAGAAGGATGCTGATGCCCTTCAAAGTGCTCAGACCAAGGCCAGGCAGATCATTGATGACGCTTTAAAGCAGGCTGATTCCACGAAAAAGGAAACCCTTCTCGCTGCCAAGGAAGAAGCTCTCCGCTCCAAGAATGAGGCAGAGAGAGAATTCCGCGAGAGACGGGCGGAAATTTCGAAGAATGAACATCGTGTTCAGAACAAGGAAGAACAGCTTGACAAGAAGGCGGATTCTCTTGAGAAGCGCGAACAGGAACTTGCCAGAAAAGAAGACGACCTGAGTAAGGCAAGGAAGCAAGTGGACTCCCTCACGGCAAAGAGACTGCAGGAACTTGAACGAATTTCAGGTCTTACCTCCGAACAGGCAAAAGAAGTTTTGCTGAAATCTGTTGAAGAAAGTGTAAAGCACGACGCTGCTGTCATGATCAAGAACGTTGAGAGCAGAGCCAAAGAAGAAGCGGACAAGAAGGCAAGGGATATCGTCGTCAACGCGATTCAGCGCTGCGCGATGGACAATGTCGCCGAAGCTACCATCTCGGTTGTCCAGCTTCCGAACGATGACATGAAGGGAAGGATCA
>DGVL01000096.1:0-954 GCA_002394965.1 Lachnospira sp. UBA4285 | reverse complement strand
GCCGGGAAGGCCGGAACATCCGGACACTTGAGACCCTGACCGGCGTCGAGCTGATTATCGACGACACTCCGGATGCAGTCGTTCTCTCCGGATTTGATCCGATCCGGCGTGAAGTCGCCAGAATCGCACTCGAGAAGCTGATCGTCGACGGTCGGATCCACCCGGCGAGAATTGAAGAGATGGTTGAAAAAGCGAGAAGAGAAGTCGACCAGCTCATCAAGGAAGCAGGTGAGAGTGCGGCGCTTGAGGTGGGCGTGCACGGACTGAATCCGGAACTGATCAAGCTGATCGGCCGTATGAAGTTCCGCACGAGCTACGGCCAGAACGCGCTGCAGCATTCCATCGAAGTCGCTCAGATCAGCGGTCTGATCGCATCGGAGATCGGTGTCGATGTGAAGATGGCCAAACGCGCGGGTCTGCTGCATGATATCGGAAAGTCAGTCGACCATGAGATCGAGGGAACGCATGTTCAGATCGGCGTGGATATCTGCAAGAAGTACAAGGAGAACCCGGTTATCGTCAATGCGGTCGCAGCCCACCATGGAGACTGCGAACCCGAAAGTCTGATCGCCGTGATCGTACAGGCAGCCGACACCATTTCGGCAGCCCGTCCGGGAGCGAGAAGAGAGACCATGGAAGCTTACACAAACAGATTAAAGCAGCTTGAGGACATCACGAATTCCTTCAAGGGAGTTCAGAAGTCCTATGCTATTCAGGCAGGTCGGGAAGTACGAGTTATGGTGATTCCGGAAGTCGTCAATGATAACGACATGGTTCTTCTGGCTCACGATATTTCCAAGCAGATAGAAGATCAGATGGAATATCCGGGACAGATCAAGGTCAGCGTTATCAGAGAATCACGTGCAGTTGATTATGCTAAATAAGCTATCAGAAGACAAAGAAGTCCGGAAGGTGATGAGCCTTCCGGATTTTTTTGGTTCCCACCAAAAAAAC
>DGVL01000019.1 GCA_002394965.1 Lachnospira sp. UBA4285 | reverse complement strand
TCTATAACAAGGATGTCACCGATGCGGCCGGCGTCACGATCAAGGACAACATGACGCTGGATGAGTTCGTTCAGGTCTGCAAGACCATCAAGGAAAAGACCGGATATCGCACCGACTGCGCATATGGAACGTCGCTCGGTCTGATCGAGTATATGCTGCGCGGCGACGGCGTGCAGATGTTCGGCGACGGAAAGCTGAACGTGACGGCGGACCAGCTCGCGAAGTACTATCAGTTCTATGCAGACGGCATGAAGGACGGCTGGATGATCGAGCCGGGCGTATACGCGGAGATCTCCACCGGCTCGGTTGAGCAGAGTCCGCTGGTCTACGGATCTGATCCGGACAACATGTCCTGGTGCACTCTGTCCTGGTCCAATCAGTACGTATCGTATCTGAACGCGGCCAATGGCAAGACGCTCGGCATCACCACATGGCCGAGCAACGACCCGTCGAAGTCCCAGTATGTCAAGCCGAGCATGTTCTTCTCGGTATCCGCCAGCGCGAAGGATCCGGAGGCTGCCGTCAAGTTCGTCAACTGGATGATCAACAGTGAGAAGGCCAACGACTATCTGAAGGGCGAGCGCGGCATTCCGATCAATTCCGAGATCGCGGATTATGTGAAAAACCAGCTCAGCTCCGATGAAGTCAAGGTGTATGATTTCGTGTACAATGTCGTCATCCCGAACAGCACCGCGATCAATCCGCCGTATCCGGACGGATACTCCGAGGTTGACAAGAATCTGAACTCTATGCTGGAGCAGGTTGCCTACGGCGCCATGTCTCCGCAGGATGCGGCACAGCAGGTTGTGACACAGGGCAACGCGTCTCTGGCCGCCAAGGCTTCTTCGTGACGGTTATTTGAAAATTCCGCGCACGGCGGGAAAAGTGCTGCAAAAGGGCTTCCGGTGGAAATACGCCGGGAGTCCTTTTTTATGGTGGTGCCCGGGGAGACCTGTGCGGTATACTCTGAAAAGAGCAACCGTCGCTGCAAAACGGCGAACCAAAAAGGAAAGATGATATGACAGAAAAAGAGAAAATGCTGACAGGGAAGCTCTATGATCCGGCTGACGGATTCCTGTCAGGAACGAAGGGTGGCTGATATGAAAAAAAACAGAACATGGCTGCTGGTGGCGGCACTCATCGCCCTCTCGGCATCTATCTACGGCCTGCAGATCTGGCTGTTTCACGACGCGCGGACGACGGAATTCTACATCCTGCAGGATCTTGCCTTTGTTCCGCTGAGTTTCGCTGTGACCACCATTGTGGTGGGGAAGATAATGGACGAGCATGAGAGACGCGACAGTATCCGCAAGACCCGGATGCTGACCAGCTCGTTTTTTACGGCCATCGGCGCTTCGCTGCTATCGGAGCTCATGGAGGTTACAGAGACCGACTTGCAATCATCCCGGCTGCTGGCGCAGACCGAAAAAGAAGTGAAAGAAAAGCAGAAGCAGATCGAAACAGCCCGGATCCGGGTGCGGATTGACGAGGGGCACTACAACGCGATACGGGACCGGATCCTGAACTGGCAGCCGGAGCTGCTCACGCTTGCCTCGAACCCGCTGCTTCTTGAGCAGGAGAGCTTTGCGAGGCTGCTCTGGGGCATTCTGCATCTGACCGATGAATTCCGCCTGCGCGGGGATTTTTCCGGCCTGAATGAGTCGGATATCCGCCATTTCAACGAGGATTTTGAGAGAGTTCTCCGGCTTCTTTTACAAAACGGGGTAGCCAATGCCTTGTTCCTGAAGGAAGCGTTCCCGGATTTCTACGGGACGGCGAAGGGGAAGGCGAAGGAAAAGCTTGGCTGAAAGGAATGTGAGAAATGACAATGCTTGAAAACCGCCTGCAGGCGCTGATCAGTCTGCTGAAGGGCAAGATATACCGGGACAGCGTGCCGGTCACAGGAGTAGAGATTGCGGACTGCGGGTATGATCTGCGCGAGACATTCGACGAAAGCCGCTTTTCGTTCTGCCCGTTCCCGGAAAGCGAGACCTGGGGCGGCACGGACAGGCACTTTGTCTTCCGCGCCGGCGTACGTGTTCCCGGGGAGCTCTCCGGCACTCAGCTGCGTCTGACGCTTCATACGGGTGCCACGAACATCTGGAACACCGACAATCCACAGGTGATCAGCTATGTAAACGGGAAGATGGCCGCGACGCTTGACATGAATCACCGGGATGTGATCCTCTCGGAGTGCGCAAAGGCGGGGGAGACATATGATGTCGGATTTTACGCCTATTCGGGCAAGCCGGCGCCGGATCTGTTCTTCCGGCTGACTCTGGCCGGGTTCGATCAGGACACAGCCCGCCTGTATTATGACGCGGAAAATGTCTTTGAGGCGGCAAACCTGCTCGACGAGGGCGACGTGGAGAAGACGAGGGCACTGGAAGCGCTTGATGCATCTCTCGGGCTTCTTGACCTGCGGGACCCGGGCTCGGAGGCAGAGAAAGAGAGCATCCGCCAGGCCGCGGACTTCCTGGAGAAAAACTACTATGAGGGGCGTCCTGCGGCGCCGGTGACGGTTTACTCGACGGGGTCGACGCACATCGACGTCGCGTGGAAGTGGCCGCTGCGACAGACCCGCGAGAAGGCCGTCCGCAGTGTGAACACAGCTCTGCGCCTGATGGAGCGATTTCCGGAGTACCGCTTCATGCTGTCTCAGCCGCAGCTGTACGCATTCGTCGAGGAGGCGGCCCCGCAGACATTTGCCAGGGTCAGGGAGCGGATCCGGGAAGGAAGATGGGAGGCCGAGGGCGGCATGTGGCTCGAGCCGGACGCGATGCTGCCGTCGGGCGAGTCGCTGGTGCGCCAGATCCTGTACGGACGCCGCTACTTCGAGCAGCACCTGGGGGCTCCGAGAAACGAGGTGCTCTGGCTTCCGGACACTTTCGGCATCAACGCGCAGATCGCGCAGATCATGAAAAAGTCCGGGCTGAAGTACCTGATGACGACGAAGATCGGCTGGAACGACCGCGACAAGTTCCCGCATGACACATTCCGGCTGCGCGGGATCGACGGCTCGGAGGTGCTGACGCACTTCATCACGACCACGGATTTCGACAAGGCACACACAAAAAATGTGACGTACAACGGCCGGCAGGACGTGAGTCAGATTAACGGGACGTGGGCGCGCTACAGTGACAAGGAATTAAATACCGATCTGCTGACCTGTTACGGGTACGGTGACGGGGGCGGCGGTCCGACCGAGGAGATGCTGGAGAACAGCCGGCGGATGGAGAAGAGCATCGGCCGCACGCCGCGGGTTGTCCAGGCGTCGGTGAAAGAGTTTTTCCACAGGCTGGAGAAAACCATGGCGGGAAAGGACGTCCCCGTCTGGTACGGCGAGCTGTATCTGGAGTACCACCGCGGCACACTGACAAGTGCGGCCGAAAACAAGAGAAACAACCGGAAAGCGGAATTCCTGAATCAGGACCTGGAGTTCCTCTCTGTCCTCAGGAACGCTCTGACGGATGACAAGTCCTATCCGGTGGAACTCCTTGAGAAGAACTGGAAGCTCACGCTGCTGAATCAGTTCCATGACATCCTTCCGGGGTCGGCGATCGGGGATGTGTACCGGACGTCGGAGGAGCAGTACCGGGAGATATTCGAGAGCGGGAATGCGGAGTGCGCGGCTGCGGAGAGCTGCGTGGCGCAGACTCTGGCGTCTGCCGGACCAGCTGAGCCATCTTCCCCGGCGCTGGCGGTCTTTAACCGACTGAACTTCACGGGGCCGTTCCTCACGGAAATTCCGGCAGACAGCCTTCCTGCGGGGGCGGACTGGAAGGCGCAGAAGACGGAGAACGGCGTGCTGCTGTCCGTTGAAGGCGCTCCGTCCGGGGTGGCGATCACCCGGCCGGCCTGCTTCTCTGACGCAGACACTGTTCTTGCCAGCGCAAAAAGAACGGCAGACGGCGGGCTCGCACTTGAGACAAAGCGCTTCTGCGTCCGTATCGATCGCAATGGCGAGATCAGCAGGCTGTTTGACAAAGCTGTGTCGCGCGAGCTGGTTGAGGCCGGAAAGACGCTGAATCACCTCGCGGCGTTTCAGGATGTCCCGAAGGAGTATGACGCCTGGAATATCGACGAGGGCTACGAGAGGAAATGCTGGCTGCCCGATGCCCCGGGCACCCTTGAGATCGCGGAAAACGGGCCGCTTCGCGCCGCTGTGCGCTTCACAAGACAATATGTGCACTCTGTGATCCGTCAGGAGATCCGCTTCTACCGGCACACAGACCGCATTGACTTCGTGACGCACATCGACTGGCATGAGCATCAGACGCTGCTGCGCGTGTATTTCCCGCTGGCGCTGCTTGCCGAAGAGGCCGTGTATGATATCCCGTTTGGGAATCTGAAGCGCCCGACACACCGCAATACCTCCTGGAATGAGGCGCAGTTCGAGGTATGCGGCCACAAGTGGGCGGATGTGTCCGAGGACGGGTACGGCGCGGCGCTCCTGAACGACGGCCGCTACGGGTATGGAGTCCATGACTCGGATATGTCGCTTAGCCTCCTGAAATCCGGCATAGACCCGAATCCCATGGCTGACCAGGGCGCACACGACATGACCTATTCGCTGTTTGTGCACGAGGGAGGCTGGAGAGAAGGCGGCGTCGCCAGAGAGGCTCTCCTGCTCAACTGCCCGCCGAGGGTGCTGCCGCTTGCGGCGGCCGGAGAAAGCCGCAAGACTTCGCTCTTTACGCTTGACGCGGACAATGTGCAGGCCGAGACCATCAAGCGCGCGGAGGACGGCGACGGCATTATTGTCCGCCTGTTTGAGAACTGGGGACGCCGCACGCGGACGGTGATGCGGCTTGACGGCAGATTCCAGTCTGCCGCGCTCTGCAGTCTGATGGAGGAGGATGAGAAAGAACTGACGGCGGAGAATTCCGGTGGATGCCGGAGCCTGAGCCTGGAGCTGAAGCCATATGAGATTGTGACTCTGCGGCTTCGGTGAGTCATGCCGGGGAGGACGTTTTCATGGGGGATGGAGAAAAGAGATACAGACTGGATCCGCGCCTGCTGGACTTTTTCCTGAAAGAGAAAAAGACGCTGGCCGTCGTCACGGTCACAGGCCTCATCTATAACACAGGGATGATCGCAGGCCCCTGGTTTGAAGGGCAGCTCGCCCAGTATCTGTATGACATACTGGCTGGCTCGCGGGCGGCAGGGGCAATAGCGCGTCTGTCCCTCGCATATGTCCTGACGATAGCGCTTGTGCAGTTCAACCGCTTCCTGAAGCGGCTGTATGTCCGCAAGTTCGCCAACAATACGACGAGGCGGCTGAAGGAGGAGATCTATCATCACCTGATGCTGGAGAGCACGGAGGAGGTGCGGCGGGAGGACACTGGAGCGCTGATGACGAAGGCGGTGGCCGATGCGGAGTCGCTCGCGGAGGGCATGCGCAAGTTCACGACGGAAGTTTTCGACACAGGTGTCGTGATGATCGCCTACACGGTGATGCTGCTGATCTTAGACTGGCGCCTGGCGCTGATCAGCCTTGTCTTTCCGCCATTTGCCTACTTTGCGGCCGGGAAGCTCAAGGGATATGTGACCGGGGCGGCCTCCGCGAGCCGGAAAAGCCTGTCGCGTCTTTCCGACGCGACGGTCGACCGCGTGGCGGGTGCCATCACTTACCGGATCTATGGCGAAGAGCCGGTGCGCGAGGCGCTGTATGAAGAGGCACTCGCGGACTATGAGAGAAAGAGCATTGCGGCCGGTATCTGGCAGAACAGCACAGAGCCGCTGTATCTGACGATCAGCATGGTGAGTGTGATCCCCATATTCTGGTTCGGCGCAGGAAATGTCACCGGCAGCGGTTGGACGTCCTGGTCGATCGCGGCTTTTTCCACGTTTCTGGCGTGCTTCCTGAAGCTGGCGACAAAGAGCTCTCACGCGGCGAAGCTGTTCAACGCGGTCCACAAGGCCGAGGTGTCCTGGGAGCGAATACAGTCGTATCTGGGTGACACGAGGGAAATCCCCCGGCTTGTGCCCGCAGAACCGGAAGAACTCGTCGTCTCGCACGTCAGTCTTTCTTTTGACGGGCGTGATGTGTTGAAGGATATTTCTTTTACGGCCGCCCCGGGGCAGATCATCGGCATTACAGGGACGGTCGCATCCGGGAAAAGCACCCTCGGCCGGCTGTTTCTTGATGAAGATGACTGGACAGGGGAGATCCGCTACGGCGGGAAAGATATCCGGGAGCAGAAGGAGAGGCAGATCTTTGCATACTCCGGACATGATCCGGAACTTTTTGCCGGTACGGCTGCTGAAAATGTGACGTTCGGGGCGTGGGACGAAAAGCGCTTTGAAAAGGTGCTCTCCGACGTGAGGCTGAACACAGAAGTCACTGCAGCATCCTGCATCGGCGAAAAGGGCGCCGGCGTGTCCGGCGGACAGGCAGAGAGGCTTTCACTCGCCCGCGCTCTGTATTCCAGGGCGCCGGTGCTGATCCTGGATGACCCGTTTTCCGCCGTTGATGCGAAGACAGAATCGGAAATTTTTGCGGCGCTGCGCCGAGACGCCGGGAACCGCATTATTCTTCTCATATCGCACCGGCTGGCGATGTTTCCGGAGGCTGACGAAGTTCTGATGCTTGAGGCCGGGCGTCTGCGCGCCGGCACCCACGACGAGCTCATGGCCGTCTGCCCGCCGTACGCGAAGCTTTTTGCACTGCAGAGAGGGGAAGGAGGCACGGAGCATGAACAAGCCTAAGATCCGCACGATTCTTCTCGGATGTCTTGCGGCCAATCCCGGACTGACCGTTCTTCTGGCCGTATCCATCGTCTCTTCGATTGTTCTGGAACTTCTGCCGCCGCTGCTTCTGGGACACGCCATCGACATACTGACGGATAATGTCATGCTGATAGCCGGCCTGTGCTTCGGATACTTCGGGCTCTCGGCCGCCGCCGGCGTGTGCCGCGCGGCCCGGGAGGCGCTCGTGACGGCGGTGGGCGGGAAGATGACCCATGCGCTGCGCTCGGCCATGAGCCGCAAACTCAGCAGGCTGCCGGCGGGGGAGTTCGTGACGGGCACCAGCGGAAGCATCGCCGCCCGCTTCACAAGCGACGCGGATGCCTTCGAGGAGATGTTCTCGTCCGGCATCGTGTCGCTGCTTACTGACCTCGGAACCGTTGTGGGCATGACGGTCGTGATCTTCACGAAAAGCCCGGGACTCGGCATGATCCTGATTGTCGTGCTGCCGCTGCTTTTCCTGTTCACCCGCCGGATTCAGAAGGCGATGCTCTCAGCGCATGAGCAAAACCGGCGCGCGATAGCGAAAGTAACAGGCTTTCTTCCGGAGACGGTCAGCAATATCCGGACGATTCATGTGTTCAACAGCGAGCGCTTCGCAGAAAAAAGGTACGACAAGGTGATCAGCGAAAGCTACGCGGCCATCGAGAAGACGAACTTCTACGATGCCATCTACTCGCCGGTGATCCTCTCGACATCCGCCGCCGTGATCGGCGTCATGATGACGCTCGCCGGCCGTCAGGGCCTGTTTCTGGAGCTTTTTGGCATCACAGTCGGCACGGCAGTCACGGTCATCTCTTATGTGGGAAAAATCTTCTCGCCGCTTGAGTCCATCGGGATGGAGATCCAGACGATTCAGTCAGCCGCCGCCGGCATCCGGCGCATCCGCGAGTATCTGGCTCTCCCGGAGAGAGAGGTGCCTGCGGAAAGTCCGGCAGAGGCGGCATATAAAGAGAAGCCGCAGATGACAGGGGCGGTGCCTGCCGGGCAGAAGGGCCCGGTGATTTCTCTTCGCGACGTTTCGTTTTCCTATGACGGAAAGACGCCGGTCCTCTCGCACTTCAGCATGATGGTTGAAAAGGGCGAGCGGGTTGTCCTGCGGGGCCGCACAGGCGCCGGCAAATCAACCGTGTTTGGCCTGGTGCTCGGCCTGTACACGCCCACATCAGGCAGCGTCACCCTTGCCGGAAGAAATCCGGCGGCGCTGAAACCAGAAGAAAAGCGGCAGCTGTACGGATGTGTGGAGCAGAGCTTTCACCCAGTGATGGGAACCTTCCGCGACCAGATCACCCTGGGAGACAACGGCATCAGCGATTCCCAGTGCAGCCGGGCGCTGGCTGTCGTCGGCCTTTCGCCGCTTGCGGCGCACCTTGACGAGCCGTTCGCGCCGGAAAGACTCTCGCACGGCCAGCATCAGCTGCTTGCCATCGCGCGGGCGATTGTCACCAATCCGCCGATCCTGCTCCTGGACGAAATCACGTCGGGCCTTGACTCGGCGACCGAAAAGACCGTCATGGAAGCTCTCCGGCGCGCCGCCTCCGGACGCACGGTCCTGTCCGTGTCACACAGGGCGCTTGCCGGCAGCGGAGAGCGGGTTGTTTTTGTTGGGTCTGCGGAGACAGAGATGGCTCCAGGCACAGCAGTGGAATGAACGACATGAAAAGAAATGAGAGAAGAGAATCTGGAGGAGACGCATGAGAGACACAGACAGCTGCAGGAAGCTCTATGACAGGTGGCTTGAGATGCTGGATCCGGCTGACCCGCTCGCGCAGGAGCTGGAAGGCGTGCGCGGTGACATCCCGCAGATTACGGACCGGTTCTATCAGGACATCGGTTTTGGCACAGCCGGCCTGCGCGGCATCTGTGGCGCAGGGACCAACCGTATGAACCGTTTCACGGTCGGCAGGGCTTCACTTGGCATCGCCCGGTATGTGCTTGCGTCCGGAGAAGACGCATCGCGCGGGATAGCGATCGCGTACGACTGCCGCCATCACTCGAAGGAATTCTCGCAGCTTACGGCGGGAGTTTTCGCGGCGGCGGGTATTCCGGTCTATATATTCCCCTCCATGCGGCCGACACCGGAACTTTCCTTTGTGATCCGGCAGCTGCACTGCGTTGCCGGCGTCAACATGACGGCCAGCCACAACCCGAAGGAGTACAACGGGTACAAGGTATACTGGAAGGACGGCGCACAGATATCAGGACCTGCGTCCGAGGGAATGCAGCGAGAAATCGAGGCTCTGGATATTTTCGGACATGTGCCGGAGATTCCGCTTGAAGAAGCGGAAGAGAAAGGACTGGTGCACACGCTGGGGGAAGAGCAGGACGAGGCGTACATGCAGTATGTCCTGAGTCTGCGCCAGAGAAGTGATGAACAGCTGGACTTAAGTATTCCGATTGTCTACACACCGCTCAATGGTGCCGGCAGCATCCCGATGCGCGAGATGGCGCGCCGGAGAGGATTTTCGGCCTTTCAGACGGTCGTACAGCAGCAGGACCCGGATCCGGACTTCACGTCGGTCCCGTATCCCAATCCGGAGAATCCGCAGGCATTTGCGCTGGCAGAGGAACTCGGGAAGAGCACGGGCGCGCAGCTTCTGATTGCGACAGACCCGGATTCCGACCGCATGGCGGCCGAGATCGCCGACGGAAAGGGAGGCTTTCTGCCGCTCACCGGGAATCAGACGGGTGCTCTTCTCATCGATTACATGGCCAGGGCACAGACGGAGAATGGACACCTGCACGCAGGCGGGCGCCGGCCGGCCATGATCAAGTCCATCGTGACGGACGATTTCGGCGCCGCTGTCTGCCGTCACTACGGCATATCGGTTTTTGAAGCGCTGACAGGTTTCAAGAATATCTGCGGCCGGATCCCTGAGCTGGAGGAAAAGGGATATTCGTACTTTTTCGGGTACGAGGAGAGCATCGGCTGCGCGCCGGGGGCAGCGGTCCGGGACAAGGACGGAATCGCGGCGGCCATGCTGCTCGCGGAATGGGCTGCGTACTGCCAGAAAAGGGGTGTATCGCTTGCCGGCGCGCTGGAAGAGCTGTCGGAAGAGTACGGGTACTATCTTGAAAAGGAGAGCTCACTCGTGCTCGCTGGGGCGGATGGAAAGGAAAAGATCGAGGCCATCATGCAGCACTTTCGGAGCACTCCGCCGGAGAATCCCGGTCCCTGCCGCCTGAAGGAGGTCATCGACTTTCAGCACGGCCACGGGGATATTCCGCCGCAGAACGCGCTGATCTTCAGGATGGTGGACGGGAGCTGGTTCGCCATGCGCCCGTCCGGCACCGAGCCGAAGCTGAAGTTCTATGTCTACACGGTAAGCCGCGACCGGGCGGAAGCTGCCAGACGGCTCGCCGGACTTGACGATGCGATCCGAAGGAAAGTGGAGAGAATGTCATAAGCTGAAAAGCCCGGGGCCTGCAACGAAAATGAGGAATACTCATGGTTTCGTTGCAGTTTATCCCCTGATTTTGACAGTAGTGCAACGGAAATCGCTGTACAAATGATTTCCGTTGCAGCCCGGGGCAAGATAAGCTAAAAAGAGCAACGGAAATCTTGTAAATCAAGATTTCCGTTGCAGACAGTCCATTCTCTCAGTCTCCGGTCGCGGAGAGCAGCTCGATATGGAAGTTCAGCGCCTTTCCTGCCATCTCGTGGTTGGCGTCGAGTGTGATGTTCTCGTCATCTTTGGCGGTCACGACAACCGGGAACGACTGCCCTGACGGACTGCTGAGATATACTTTCTGGCCGACGGTGAGATCTTCAGAACCTGGCAGCTCGGCAATCTTAAGCCTTAGCACACGGTTCGGGTCCGGCATCCCGTATGCGTCCTCCGGCATCAGATGAACGTCAAGGCTGTCGCCGACTTCCATGTCAACCACCGCCGCGTCAAATCCCGGAATCATCATGCCGGTTCCGCAGACATATTCGAGCGGCTCTCCGCGGTCAAAGGAAGAGTCAAACTGCGACCCGTCGTCAAATGTCCCCCGGTAGTGCACGCGGACAGTCTTGCCGGCATTTTTCCCTTCGAGGATGACCGGGCGCTCAGCGCCGCACCCTCCGCAGCCTCCGCAGCCGCCCTCGCAGCTCTCTCCGCATCCGCAGTCCTCATCTTCTGCTTCTTCCCCGTGGTGATGGTCACAATTTGCCTCTCCGGGAACAAGGTCTCCGTCAAGAAATGCCGCGACCGCCGCGTCGGCGCTGCCGGAAGCGCCCGGGCAAACCAAAATTCCGGCCTCTTTTAATGCGCCCATGGCGCCTTCTCCCAGACCTCCGCAGATCAGCGTGTCAACCTTATGTTTTGCCAGAAGTTCTGCCAGCGCTTCGTGACCGATGCCCTCACCGTCAAGAATCTGGGCGCCGACGATCTCGCCGCCGTCGATGTCGTACAGCTTGAAATTCTCTGTTCTCCCGAAGTGCTGAAATACCTCTCCGTTCTCATATGGAACTGCAATGCGCATACTATTCTCCTTAAAGCAAAAATATCCGAATTCACGGACTGTATTATTAAAAGTATTGCAGATCGCGGATGAAAGGTCAATACACAGAAAAGCAGCCGCGCAGGCCGGCATGTGCAAAGGAAGAATTCGGAAGCCGGGGCGGCTGATTTATCGGTTGTGCGCGGGCGCTGGTTGTACCATAATAAAATCAGACAGCTTTGTGACCTTGTGATAAAAAGAGGAAAATATGAAATCCAGACTTCTTGACTCGGACTGGGATTTTACCGTCATCGGTGAGAACGTGTACGGCATCCCGCAGACCCCGATCCGCACGGATATCCCGGCGAGCGTGTACAGCATTCTGATGGCGAAGGGGCTCATGCCCGACCCTTTCTACCGGGACAATGAGCTCACGGCGACGCGCCTGATGGACAATGACTTTCGCTTTGAGAAAAACTTCACTGTCGCAAGAGACGAGGCAAATCAGGAATCACTGCGGCTTGTCTTTGAGGGAATCGACACGGCGGGGGATGTGACCCTGGACGGCATCAGCCTCGGGTATGTCGAGGACATGCACCGCCGCTGGGTGTTTGATGTGACGGATCTTGTAAAGGAGACAACAGCGGCGGACCCGGAGCATGTGTTCAGACTCGCCGTGTACTTGCACTCGCCGACCCGGATCATCCGGGAACGGCAGGAAAAGACGTATACAGGCGGCTCGACGGACAGCATGGCGGGCTTTCCGCAGCTGCGCAAGGCAGCGTGCATGTTCGGATGGGACTGGGGTCCGCGTGGTGTGCCAAAGGGCAGCCGGCAGGGCCATACAGCGTGCAGAGCCTGTATGATTCGTATGAACATTAAGAGGGAGAGTGAGAAATAATATGGAAACTGCAAGCAAGCCAACTGTTTTTCTGGTATCCGATTCGACCGTGCAGAGCTATCCCAGGTCCATGGCACCACAGTGCGGCTGGGGGCAGATGCTCGTGAAGTATATGACAACGGGCGCGTACAGCGTGTATCACTCGGAGCATTCATCCTTCCCCAATGCGGTGACTTACGAGACGGATACTGTGAAAATCGATAACCGGGCCATGGCCGGCCGCGGCGCCAGGAACTATCTGGCGGAAGGCCGGTTTGATGACTGTCTGGCTGCGATGCGGCGTGACGACTGGCTGCTCATCCAGTTTGGCCACAATGATGCGTACAGGGCGAAGCCGGAGCGGTTCTGTGAGCCGGAGACGTTCAAGAAAATACTGTGGGAGAGCTACGTCGTCCCGGCCAGGGAGCGCGGCGTGCACACGGTTCTCGTGACCCCCATAGCCATGCGGGAATTCGACGAGGATAATGTCTGCCGGCCTTCCTTTGACGGATATCGCCGCGCCATGCTGAGCCTGGGGGAGGAAGAAGGGGTTCCGGTCATCGATCTCGGCAGCCTGACGGCACAGTTCAATACAAGATCAGGCCCTGAGAAGTGCAAGGCACTGTATATGTGGGTGCCCGCAGGCGTGTTTGAAGGCTGGCCGGACGGGGACCAGGACAACGCGCATCTTCAGTTCGGCGGGGCATATCTGTATGCCGGGATCCTTGCGCGGGCGCTCGCGCGGGTGCCGGGATTCCCGTCAGATGTGCTTAAAAACGACGCGAAAACGGCGACGAGGGCTGACACAGCCTTTTTCCGGTAAATGTGATATAATAAAACCTAAATGTCACACGAAAACCGGCGGGCAGAAGCCCGGCTGAAAATTTCACATAGATGGGGGACACAGGATTGGGAACGATTCTATACAGAAATCCGCTGGCGTCGCCGGATGATGTCCGCGATTTCATTCTCGAGGGAAGGGCGGATATCACGTTTGAAGGTGGCGCGCTCACCATGGAGAATGCGTTGCCGTCATCGGACGGACAGAAGGCCAACTACGTATTCTGGTGCCCGGTCGAATTTCCTTCGGATATTCGGATCCGCTGGGAGTTTCGCCCCGTGCGGGAGCCGGGGCTTGCCATGCTTTTTTTTGCCGCAAAGGGGCGGAAAGGGCAGAGCATATTTGACGCAGGGCTTGCGAAGCGGGACGGACAGTACCCGCAGTACCATCACGGGGATATCAATGCGTTTCATATTTCGTATTTCCGCCGCAAGGAACCGGATGAGAGGGCGTTTCACACCTGCAATCTCCGCAAGAGTTATGGATTTCATCTGGTGAGCCAGGGGGCGGATCCGATTCCGGACGCGTCCCCTGACGCCGCCTGGTACACACTTCAGATTGTAAAAGAGGGCAATACGGTGTCATTTGCCGTCAATGACCTGACGGTATTCACGTTCCATGATGACGGCAGGACTTACGGCCCGCTGCTTGGCGGCGGCTGTATCGGTCTGCGTCAGCTCGCGCCGATGAAAGGCCAGTACAGAAACCTGCAGGTCGAGACGCTGCAGTAAAGGTGTATGCGCCCGCAATCCGGGCGGGGAGGTATGAAAGCATGAACACCGGCAGAAAAAAGTATGAAGGATAGAAGATACGACCGGAAAGAGCAGAATAAGACCAGAAAAGTAGGATTCCACCGACGGGTGACCCTGGTGTCGGTGGGGCTTGCTCTTGTACTTCTGATTCTGTTTTCGGCGATATTTTTTGTATATTATTCCAGCCGTTCGGATGAGAGATACGCGGACAATGCCCGGAATACCGTGGAAGGGATCGGGCAGAATCTGGACCGCGCCCTGCAGAATACATGGAATTATTATGCTAGTCTGGCGCAGGATGAAAATGATAGCCTGGACTATGTGATGTCGGAGGCAGTGAGTTTTGAGCGCGTCACGGATATTCTGAGGGCGCAGAGGCTGCTCTCAGGCAGTAATCTCGTCGGGGATTATGTCCGGGCGTTTGCGTTCGTCAACCGGAACACGGGCAATGTCATCACGGGCAACGGGGTATATTCGGAAGATGAGCTCGGGTATGCGGAGGAGTTCACGCAGCTGTGGCAGAACCGGTCTCTGGCGTATACAGGAATTTCCTTTCAGTGGTTTGATGCCAGGAACACAGGGGGAACTGCGACAGTTTCTTCCAATTCTGTCGTCCCGTTTGACGGACTGTATCTGATCTCATTCATGCCCAGCGGTACACTGAATCCGGACTGCGTGACAGCTGTCAGGCTGAATCTGAATCAGCTCTGGAAGGGCGCCACGAGCGGTCTCGGAAAGGGACAGGCGGTCACGGTGATCGACCGGAATACGGGGAGCGTGCGCTATTCATCGGACGATGACTTTTCATCTGCAGTTCTCACGGCCATTAAGAATCAGAATACTCAGGACGTCATCAGCGGAAAACTGAAGGGGAAGAACGGCGCGTACATGACGGCCGGGTACAGCCTGACCAGAGTCAGCTGGGATGTTTACTACGGCATGGACCTGCACATGGCGAATCAGATGGCGGATATGTACATGCTGTTTTCTCTGGTGCTGCTTACCATCATTGTCTTTGGTGCCGTGTTTTTCTCTTTCCAGATGATCTATCGCCCGGTGAGCCGCATGGCCGGTGAAATCTCGGCGGGTTCTGACACCAAGCTGATGCCCGGCGAGGATGAGCTCGCGTATGTCGCCGACAACATCAGCCGACTGAGCGCCCGCAATGTCGAGCTGCGGGGGCAGGTGCAGGAACTCTTTGTGCGGCGTCTTCTGCAGGGAGAGCTGACAGATGCGGATATAGATGCTTTCGCAGGCGGACTTGCTATCACAGACCGGATACCGGAAGCGTACAGGGTCGTCACCATTATTCTGCGCACTTTCGACGAACAGATGATCTCGGATCAGAAAGTTCGGGAGATCGCGGCTGACATCATACGGTTCTGCCGGGATCAGGGGCTTGGAGATGCTTTCTTTCCTCCGGTCATGTATATGAAATCGATCGTCTGCATGATACCGGAGCACAGTTCGGCGGCAGATGATGCAGTGCCGACGGATATTCTGTCTGAGCCGGCCGTGCAGCTGTACAAGGCGCTTCTGCAGCATGTCAATTCACAGTACGGGGCAGAGATCGGCATGGGAATCAGCCGGGCAAGGCGGAATATTCACGAGATCCGTCTGGCTTACCGGGAAAGCGTCAGGGCACTCAACAGTCGGCATGAGGTCGAGGAAGCTGTCGGGGTGAGCAGGCATCATCCGAATCCGGGCAGTGAGAGCTATTATCAGTTCTATATGGGCGACGAACAGGCCGTGACGGGGGTCTATAACAGTGAATGGGCACAGACGATCAATCTGGCAATCCGTCAGGCTGACAAGAAAAATGCCTATGATGTCATCAATAAACTGACGGAATCGATCCGGGAACAGGGACTCTCCCGCGAGGCGGCGGCGACGGTTCTACTGCAGTTCGTCAACTCGGTCATTGTGAGCGCCCAGGAAAATGGCATAGCGATCGAGAGCGTGCTCAGGGACAGTGTGGATGAAATTTATAAGACGGTTATGGGCTCCGTCGATCTGAATTATATCCGCGGATACCTGAAGTACAAGATGATCGATCCGATTCTGTTCAGCGTCGGTGAGAACATGTCTTCCCAGTCGCATCTTATTCTGATGTCCATCGAAAAGATGGTGGAGGAACACAAGGGCAATATCACGCTGGCGGAGTGCGCACAGGCGCTGAATTATCACACAGGCTATCTGTGGAAGATCCTGAAGCAGGAAAAGAACATGACGTTCACGGAGTACACAGACGCGTACCGTCTTGCTCTGGCGAAAGACAGACTCCTGAACACAAGTGATACCATCGCCAGCATCGCGGCAGAACTCGGTTATACGAATGCCCAGAATTTCATCCGCTTTTTCAGCAAAATGACCGGAACGACGCCGGGTAAATTCCGCAAACACGCCCGGGAACAGGCGTGAAATATCCGTAAAACGGTGAGCCGGAAAATTCCATAACAGTGTCCGAAACTCATTAGTTTCACCAGAAAAGGCCGTAAAACCGGCCTTTTCTTTTTTAGTCAATAAAATGATTATTGCTGTAATTCCAGAAAAATTGAATAATAGGCGCATCAAATGAGCAGATTCATCTGTGCATAATGCCTGAAATACTAATGCCGCCAACCCAGAATGAAAAACAGGCGGCGCAGTATGGTAATGCGAGGAGTGAGTGAAAGGAGGACGGGCGGATGCCAGCAGGGGGAATGGTAAGCTGCCGCTTCAGTCGGTACCAGGATCCGTTCACCGGGAGAGAGGTGACCCGGCTGACCGATCCCCGGTATCTGAGTCATCATATGTATTTTTACAACCGGATGACGACAGAGGACGGGAGACGGATTCTCATCTGTATGCAGAGAGAGGAAGGCAGACAGCTGTATCTTCTGGATCTGAAGAGCGGTGAGGCTCTTCAGTTGACGGAAGGGACGGAGCCGGATGACTATTCCGGACAGATAGAAGCCGGGGACAGGGCTGTCTTTTACGTGCAGGACGGGACCTTCTGGCGGCAGGATATAGCCTCGGGGACAAGACGCAGACTGTACAGCCCGCCGGAAGGCTGGCGGATGGGCGCCCCGTGTCCTTCACACGATTTCCGGTATTTTGCGTTCACAGAGGACGAAAAAAGCACGTTTCCCAAACCCAAGCCCGGCGTGTTCTGGAACAGCTTTGAGCAGAACTGCCTGGCGAAGCCGCACTGCCGGATCCGCTATCTGGACAGTCATACGGGACGGGTTTTCACCGTATATGACACGCACTGCTGGCTGAGTCACACGCAGATCAATCCTGCAAGGCCGGATCTTATACTGTTTGCGCATGAAGGACCGTATAACCGCATTGATGCCAGACTCTGGCTCATTGAGGCAGACACCCGGCAGGCAGGTGACGGGCCGTGCGGAAAAGATCTGCGCTGCTGCCGGAAACAGCCGGAAGATTTGATCCTGACGCATGAGTTCTGGTTCCCGGACGGCAGGCACTTCGGCTATGTGCGCCGGGAGATGAGCGGAGATCTGCAGGAGAGCATATGCGTGATGGACCCGGACACGCTGACAGAAGAGAAATTCATGGACTGCTCGCCGTATGCGCATTTTATCTGCGACAAAAAGCAGCGCTTTTTCGTCGGTGATGCCCAGACTTCCGATCTTCCGATCCATCTGCTGAATCAGGATGAACAAAAGAGAAAACAGCAGGAGCGGTCCGCCCGGCTGCTTTCGGGGGAGATGCCAGAACCTGGAAACGACTTTATTTATCTGGTCGATGCCAGAAAGAGGCAGGAAAGCAGGCTCGTGTGGCATGGAACCAGCTGGACGGCCGGGTATGGGAACCCGCAGGATTCCCATCCGCACCCGTGCTTTTCGGAGGACAACACCAAAGTTTTCTACACCTCCGATCTGTTCGGAAAGCCGGCTGTTTTCATGGTGGAACTGGATTCCTGATGGGGGATAAAGGGGAGGAAATGTTGAAAAGAAAAAAAGAAATCACCGTCATGGTTGACGGCAAGGAAATCACGCCGAACAAGACGACGCTCGGCAAGAGCATGAAGAAGCACAAATGGCTGTATGTCATGCTCATCCCGGGACTGCTGTACTTCATCCTGTTCCGGTATGTTCCGATGGGCGGTCTGGTCATCGCCTTCAAGGACTATTCGCCGTTCCTGGGCCTCTGGGAGAGTCCGTGGGTCGGCTTTAAGAATTTCACGGATTTCTTCATGACGTCGGGCGATTTCGGGCGGCTGCTGCGCAATACGCTCGGGATCTCCCTGCTGCAGCTTGCCCTGCAGTTCCCGGCGCCCATCATCCTGGCACTGCTGCTCAATGAGATCCGGCATCAGTGGTACAAGCGGACGATTCAGACATTTGTCTATATCCCGCACTTTGTTTCGTGGGTTATCGTCGCGTCGCTCACATATCAGCTGTTCAACAGCAGTGATGGCCTTCTGACACAGATGATCCAGATGTCGGGTGGAACGGCGCCGAGGATCCTGGAGTCCTCCGGCTCCTTCTGGGGACTTATCGTAGGACAGGACATCTGGAAGGAGACCGGATACGGAACCATCATCTATCTGGCGGCACTCTCGGGCGTGGATCAGGAGATGTACGAGGCGGCCCGGGTGGACGGTGCCGGCAGATGGCAGATGATGTGGCACATCACCCTTCCGGCGATCAAGAGCGTCATTGTTATCATGCTGATTCTCCGCGTCGGCTCCATCTTGAACACGGGATACGAGCAGATCTTCCTGATGAGAAATGATCTCAACATCGCGACATCCGAGGTGTTCGACACGTATATCTACACGCGCGGCATTGTGCAGGGGCAGTACTCATACACCACGGCGGCCGGCATGTTCAAATCCATTGTCGGGATGATCATGGTGCTCGGGGCGAACCGGGTTGCCAAGGCAGCCGGCGAGAGCGGAATTTACTGAAAGGAGGAGCAAGTCAGACATGTCGAAAATCAAGCGGGACAGACATGGCATCCGAATGAGCGTCGGATACCGTGTCGCGGATGTTATTATCTACACCCTGATGGGAGTCATCGGGCTGATCACAGTTCTTCCGTTTCTGTATATCGTCGCCGGATCTTTTGCGACGGACAAGGAACTCACGGAGCGGGCATTTTTCATCATCCCGAGCGTGTGGTCTTTGAACGCGTATACCTATGCGGTGCGGACGGCCAATATCCTGGCGGGGCTCTGGAACTCCATAAAGCTCACAGTTCTGGGTACGGTTGTCTCCATGGCGCTGTCAACAAGCTTTGCCTATCCGCTCTCCAAAGCGTATCTGAAAGGCCGGAATTTCATCCTGAATCTGGTGATTGTGACGATGGTTTTTTCCGGCGGCATGATTCCCACCTTTATGGTCATCAAGTCGTACGGCCTGTACGATTCGTACTGGGCGCTGGTTCTGATTGGCGCCATCAGTCCGTTCAACATGATCATCATCAAGAACTTCTTTCAGGAGATGCCGGTTGAGCTTGAAGAGGCGGCTTACATCGACGGAGCCAGTGAGATCAAGACTTTCTGGAAGATTGTACTTCCGCTCTCCAAGCCGGTTATCGCCTCCATCTCCCTGTTCTATGCGGTCGGCTACTGGAATGACTACTTTAATGCCATGATCTACCTGTCAGACACGAAGAAATTCACGGTGCAGATCATGCTGCGCAACATCGTTCTTCAGGCGTCTCAGATAAACGAGGCCAGTCTGGATTTCTATGACGCAAACGGAGCTCCGCCGGACAAGGCGGTGAAGATGGCGACGACTGTCATCGCGACCGTCCCGATCCTGATTGTATATCCGTTTGTACAGAAATTCTTCACAAAGGGTGTGATGGTCGGCGCGGTAAAGGGATAAATGCCGCAGAGCCCGGCCCGGGAAAAAATCAAAGTGAAAATGTCAATAAAGGAGGATATGTTATGAAAACAATTATCAGGCGCACTGCTGCCTCTCTGGCAGCCGGTGTCATCGCAGCCGGTGCCCTGGCTGGCTGCGGAAACGGTGGAGGAAGTCAGACGACGGGAGGCGCAGCTGCCAGTACCGCCGCAAATTCTTCATCCACGACCAAGGCGGGCGAATCGAAAGCTTCGTCAGGCAGCCGGCCGACCGTCACATTCAGCACGATCGACTTCAACGCGGGGGCGTCCAATACGGGCGACAATGCCGAGAAAACGCTGGATGCGATCAAGGATTATACCAACACCGACGTCCAGATTCAGTGGATTCCGACCGATACGCTCGATGAAAAGAATTCCCTCGCCATGCAGTCTCCGGATACCATGCCGATGATCATGACCTGGAACGGCGCTGTGACAGGCAATATCGTGACCTGGGCCAAGCAGGGAGCATTTGTCGATCTGTCATCGTATCTGAGCGACTCATCGAAATATCCGAACCTCTCGAAGCAGAACGCGCAGGTCGCCAAGTCTCTCTCGGTCAATGGCAAGCAGTTCGGAATCTACCGCGCCCGCGTAATCGGGCGGTACGGTCTGAGTTACCGCAAAGACTGGGCGGAGAAGCTCGGTCTGTCCGAGCCGAAGTCGATCGACGATGTCGAGGCGATGCTGAAGGCCTTTACCGAAGATGACCCGGATGGAGACGGCCAGAACGACACCGTGGGAATGGAGATGACGTCCTACACAGGCCCCTTCGACATCATGCAGACATGGTTCGGATGTGGAAACGGCTGGACCGAAAAGGACGGGAAGCTGATTCCGGTATGGCAGCAGGACGAGTACTTCACGGCACTGGACTGGTTCAAGAAGATCTATGATGCCGGCTATATGCCGTCTGACTGGGCTACCCGCCAGACCGACTCCTGGTCGGATGGCTGCAAGAAGGGTCAGAACGGCGTTTACATCGACGTTTTAGACGGTGCGACCCGTATCACCGACTACTTCCAGAAAAATGATGTGAAGTCCGTGACGAATCCGGACGAGACCGCATCCATGAATCTCATCGGCACAATCAATGGGAAGACCATGGCAACTTCCGGATACAACGGGTACTTCACGCTTTCTGCCAAGACCTGCAATACGCCGGAGAAGGTCGAAGCGGCGCTCCACTTCCTGGACAAGATGTGTGACGAGGATATGATGGTCCTGACCAACTATGGTCTTGAGGGCATCAACTATCACATGGAGGATGGCAACATCGTCCAGGATGATCTGGCGGACAAGGCGCTTTCTGCCAACCACAACGGACTGAACCAGCTCGTTCCGTACATTCCGTACACAGAGCCGCAGAACAAGACACTGAAGAAGACACCGCAGAAGAAACTTGAGACAGAGGTCGTCAAGGCCAACAGCGAAGTTGCCATCATGAACCCGGCGCTTCCGTATCTGAACAGCTCCGCGACCTATTCTTCTAACGGCGGACAGCTTGACAAGGATATCTCGGCGGCCCGCACGCAGTACATCTGCGGGGAGATCGACAAGGACGGCCTGAACGCGGCGATCCAGAGCGCAATGGACAAGGGATACGCCAAGATCATTGACGAAGTGAACGAAGCGTACAAGGCAGATACTTCAAAATAAAAATAGTCGTGCACAGATGTGCAGGACTTGTGTCAGACAAAGGCGGGCAGTGGAAGGATTGCGGAAACTGCCCGCTTTCCTTCTGCTTAAAGAAGACCGATGGCAGGCCGCCTTCACAGGAGAAAAAATAAAGAATGCAGGAAACCAGGATGATTCTTCACCGTCTGCCGGGGCGGGCGGTGACCGGATTTACAACGTTTGGCAGTTGTTTTGAGCGCGGAGCGGTGCATACGGAGGGCCTTCGCTTTCACTTGTCAGGGGAAGGCGGGGAGATTCCCGTTCAGTCCCGCATCACGGCGTACTGGCCGGACGGCTCTGTAAAGTGGGCCGCCCACACGGCGGACGCTGAATGCATGGGAAGTGAAGTGAGGCTGCGCGCTGTTAACGGGGAAAGTAGCGGCAGAGGTGATGAGAGCGGCTGCGAAGTGACGCAGACTCCGGAGACACTTGACATAGTGGCCGGCAGCACGCGGGTGCGTGTGCACAGGACGGGAGAGGTGATTTTTTCGGATCTGTACACAGAAGGGCGCCTGACGGCCTGCGAGGCAAGGCTCGTTCTGCTGCTCGAGCACCGGTCGGGCAGCCCGGATTTTGAAAAAGAAACCGGCGTGCTGCCCTGCTGCCAGACAGAAGAGCGGACAGGGCGCATTCACAGTGCCGAGGTTGTTGAAAAAGGCCCTCTGCGCGTGGTCGTGAAAATCACCGGCTCTCATGCCGGAGAGATCCGGGAAGATATCAGCAGACTCCCGGTGTCTGACGATGTGAAGGAAAAACGCACCGGGACAGAGAGCCGCAGCGATGAGATGGTGCCATTTACCCTTTATATGCAGATATTCCGGGACTGCCGGACGCTGCATTTCTCGTACTCGTTCGGGTATGACGGAGATGAAAAGAAGGACTTTCTGAAAGGGATCGGGCTCTCGGTGCGGTTCCCGATTACTGGCGCGCTGTACAACCGCCATATCCGCGTGCTGACCGATCACGGCAGTTTTCATGAGGCGGGGCAGATGATGCTGACCTGGCGGCCGCGGATTCCCAGATCGGTCTATTATCACCAGATGCAGGGGGAGTTCTTACATCCGGATCCGGAAACGGAGGACGGAAAAGAGTTTCTTGCAGCTGCCGCGGCGATGCCGTCCTGGGATGCGTATCTGCTCTGGCAGGACAGCGCGGATCACTATCAGATCAGCAAGAAGACAGGAAAACAGGACGTGTGCGAGATCACCGGACTGCACGGGCACAGAAGTGACGGCGTCGTGGCTGTCGGAGGAGAAAACGGCGGCATTGTCTGCGGTATCAAGGATTTCTGGCAGCGGTATCCGTCTGCTGTGCGCGTCTTTGGGATGACGCAGGACACGGGGACGATGCAGCTGTGGTTCTGGCCGCCGGCTTCTCCTGCTGCGGATTTCCGCCACTACGAGGACACGGGGTATTCGCAGACATACTACGAAGGATTTGATGTCTGCGGCGCCAGTGCGTACGGAATCGCGGCGACCTGTGAGTTTGAACTTTCCGGGTTCACGGGCCGGATTCCGTGTGAGGAGGAGCTTGCCCGGTTTGACAGGCAGGTGCAGAAAAAAGCGCTTTACATGGCATCGCCGGAGTACTATCACCGCCTGCGGGCGTTCGGGTACTGGAGTCTTCCCCGTCGGAGCACACCGGCCGAGGCGTTTCTGGAGGATCAGCTGGATGAGGCCGTGAATTTCTATCTGCGCGAGCAGGATGAGCGGAGCTGGTACGGGATGTTTGACTATGGTGATTTCATGCACACCTACGACCCCGAGCGGCATGTCTGGCGATATGACATGGGCGGCTACGCCTGGCAGAATACAGAACTGGTCCCGACGTACTGGCTCTGGTACGAATTCCTCAGAACGCAGAGAACGGATATCTTTGAGATGGCGGCCGCGATGACGCGGCACTGTTCAGAGATTGACATCTATCACTTCGGACCGCTCAAAGGTCTGGGCTCGCGGCACAATGTCCGTCACTGGGGATGTTCGTGCAAGGAGGCGCGCATAGCCATGGCGGGGCACGACCGCTTTTTGTACTATCTGACCGGAGATTTCCGGCTTGCCGACGTGATGGATGAGCTTTCCGACGCACAGAATGCGCTGCTGGTGGAAGATCCGCTGCGCTTCTTTGCGGACAAGTCGAGGATGAGCGCTCCGACGCATGCCAGAAGCGGACCGGACTGGTCTTCTCTTGTCAGCGACTGGATGAGCGCCTGGGAGCGGACCGGAGATGTGCGCTATAAGCAGCGCATTCTGAACGGCATTGCCGATCTGAAGGCGGCGCCGCACGGCCTGCTCTCCGGGCCGGACTTTGAATTTGACCCGGGAACGTTTCATCTGATCTGGAAAGGGGACCGCAAGACCGGAGGCTCGCACCTCATGATCTGCCAGGGGGCGGAGCAGACGTGGCTTGAGCTCACGCAGTTGCTGGATGACCCGGAATGGACGAGAATGCTGGCTGAGCTGGGAGCCTTTTATACACTGACCAATGCGGAGCAGAACAGGCTGACGGACGGCGCCATCGGTCAGAGACAGTTCACATATCCGTTCATGGCGGCGGGACTTGTCGCATTCGCCGCGCGGTATTACCGCGACCGGAAGCTGGGAGAGAAAGTATGGCAGATACTTGTCGGTGCCCTGCCGGATGAAGTGCAGGATGTGTACTTCCGCGTCCGTCCTGCAGTAAACAAGGGCAACCGGGCCGTGCTGTATGAGATCCCGGGTGTCACGACCAACGTGTTCTCGCAGTGGTGCCTGAACACAATCGTGGCACTTGAGTTCGTGAGAGATGATCTGCCGGAGCGTTTCGCTATCCCGGAAGACGAGATGGCGGTGGCGTACCGGAGAAAGGACTGAGAACGAAGTGGAACAGCGGGAAGACATGAACCGCGGCCTTGTGGCGGTGAAAACCAAAAGCGGCATTTTCCTTTCCTGGCGGCTTTTTAAGCGCGAGGCACACGGATACGGCCCGAAAGGACTCACGGGGCCGGCATTTGCCGTGTATCGGAACGGCGCGCAGATTGCCGTCGTGAGGCATACGACCAATTTCCTGGACAAGGACGGCGGAAAAGAGGACTGGTACCAGGTGGCGCCTTGTACGGGCGAAAAGACGTACAGCCGGAAGTTCCGGGCGGACGGGCTGTGCACACCGGTGAGAGCATTTGAGAGCGGAAAGAACTACATTGATGTGCCGGTGAGAAAGCCGTCAGACGGAGTTACACCGGCGGGAGAGAGATATACCTACAGTCTCAACGACATGAGTGTGGGGGATGTGAACGGAGACGGGGAGTATGAGTATATCGTGAAATGGTACCCGTCCAATGCCAAAGACGTGTCGCAGAAAGGCTGGACAGGCCCGACGTATCTGGACTGCTACACGCTCTCCGGGCAGCTTCTCTGGCGCCTTGACATGGGGCCGAACATCCGCTCCGGCGCTCATTACACACAGTTCATGGTCTATGATTTTGACGGAGATGGGCGAGCTGAGATGGCGCTTGTCACGGCGCCGGGCACGCAGATGATCCGTTTTAATCCGGATGGAAGTGTGAGGGAGAAGGCATATGTCACGATTCCGGCCGTGGACAGAAGAAAAGGCGTGAGAAATACAGACCGGTATGCCGCCAGTGCCGGGGAATACAGAGAGCATCTCATCCGGAGCTTTCAGGCATGGCGCGAGCGGCCGGAGGTTGCATCCGGTCAGTGGCCGGGGACGCTGGAGGAATGCTTTGGAATCCCGGTGCGATACACCTATCCGCTGAATCGAGCTGACGCGGAGGCGCTGAGTGACTACTTTCTGGATGTCTATGCGCCGTCCCGTTCTCCGAGGAATGAACTTAGAAAGTTCGAGGGCTTTATCTTTCGCGGCCCGGAATATCTGAGTATGTTCTCGGGGGACGGCCGGGAACTGGAGACGATTCCCTATCCGTTCCCGAGAGAAGACGACGGGCTGGCCTGGGGCGATTACGCGATGCGGCGCATAGAGCCCTGTAACCGTGTGGACCGCTTTCAGGCGTGTATCGCGTATCTGGACGGACAGAGGCCGTATTTGATTGTGTGCCGCGGATACTATACCCGCACGACGCTGGCAGCCTTCGACTTCTTTGACGGGCATTTCCGGGAAGTCTGGAAAGTGGATTCCGGACACGTTCCGATGAGCAATCCCTTTAACGATACACCCCATGTCCGGTTCGGATCGGACCCGGTGTACGGGCGTCTGGCCGGTCAGGGTGATCACAGCCTTTCTGTGGCGGATGTGGACGGCGACGGGAAGCAGGAGATCATCTACGGAGCAGCCTGTATCGATCATGACGGAAGTCTCCTGTACAGCAGCTGCGGCCGGCTTCCGAACGGAGAAGTGGCAAAATTCGGACACGGAGACTCGATGCACGTCGCGCACATCGACCCGGACCGCCCGGGATTTCAGATTTTCAATGTATTCGAGGCGGGGAAAGAGGCGCCGTACGGATACGCCCTGCGGGACGCGGCTACCGGAGAGGTGATTCAAAGCAGCACCGGGCGCCCGTTTGGCGTATACTGTGAGAAGGACATGGACCGCTGCATGGTGGGGGACATCGACAGCACGGAGCCCGGGCTGGAGTGCTGGTGCGGGGGCGTCGTGTACAACTGCCGCGGAGAAGAGAGAGATATTCCGTTTCCGTCCACCGATCAGGCTATCCGCTGGGCAGGCGATCTGACGACGCAGCTCATCGGACCGTCTGACTGGACGGACATGCATGACCGCACCGGTGTGATCTCCGATCCGCAGCACGGCGTGATGCTGCGCCCGGAAGGCACGCTTACCAACAATTACACGAAGGGAAATCCCTGCCTTGTAGCCGATCTCTTCGGAGATTTCCGGGAGGAGATCGTGCTGCGTCTGGCGGACAGTTCGGCATTTCGCATTTATATGAATGCAGAACTCACGGATTTTGAGCTGTACACGCCGATGGACGATGCCATGTACCGCGTGGGCATTGCGTGGCAGAACAATGTGTACAATCAGACCAATTACACCAGCTACTACTATGCGCACGACTGTGACTTTTCAAAGATTCCGCTGGATGAGGAGGAGTGAAAGATGGTACCGCAGAAATACAGAGTGTTCAACCCGCTTACGCAGACAATCGAGATGCGGGACACAGCGCCGCTCAAGGTGCTCTACTACTGTTTCCCGGGGGGAAAGCACAAAGTGCTGACCGTGAGCTATGACGACGGTCGGAGTCAGGACCGCCGCCTGGTGGATCTGTTTAATGAATACGGGATCAAGGGAACATTTAATATCAACGGCATGCTGACTCAGAATGACCGGATTCCTTTTGAGGAGTACCGGAAGCTGTACCGGGGCCACGAGGTGGCCTGCCACACGGCGCAGCACCCGACTATTCGCCGCAGCCCGGACGAGTCTGTCCTGTCTCAGGTTCTGGAGGACCGCCGCATTCTCGAGCATATCATGGGGTATCCGGTGCGGGGCATGGCGTATCCGAACGGTTCCTGCGACCGCCACATAGCCGGATTGATGAAGGACTGCGGGATTGCGTACGGCCGCACGGTCATCGCGAGCCACGACTTCGCGATGCCGGAGGATTTTCTGCTCTGGAACCCGACGGCGCACCACACGGATCCGGCTCTGCCGCAGCTGACGGATGATTTTGTTAAGCTGCACAAGAAACAGTACACGTATATGTTCTATCTCTGGGGCCACAGCTATGAGTTTGACACGGATAACAACTGGGACGTGATCGAGGAGTTCTGCCGGAAAGCCGGAAGAAAGGATGACATCTGGTACGCGACGAACATTGAGATCGTGGATTACATGGACGCTGTGAATCGGCTGCAGGTGGGGGTGAACGGAGACTTTGCCTATAATCCGAGCGCGTGCTCTGTCTGGCTTTCGGTCAATGACGACACGTTCATTGAGTGCAGACCGGGTGAAATCACGCCTCTGGCGTAAAGGAAGGGACACTTGTCACAGGAAGAATTCTTACATGAGCTGCGGTACCCGGGGGATGACTACAGTGCCGTTCCGTTCTGGTTCTTTAACGACGCATTTGATCCGGAGAAAGTCCGGACACAGCTGTCTGACATGAAGCGCAAGGGCGTGAGCGCCTTTGTGCTGCACCCGCGGATCGGGATCCCGGAAGACATGCCGTACCTCTCGGAACGCTTTTTTTGCGCGGTGCGGTATATCGTGCGCACGGCAGCGTCCCTCGGCATGAAGGTCTGCCTGTACGACGAGGGGATGTATCCGTCGGGGTCGGCGCACGGCGAGGTTGTCGCCCGAAATCCTGCCTGGGCGGCAAGAGGACTGTGCGTGGCAAAGGAGCCGGGCAGAGGACCCGGTGCCGAGACGATCGCCGCGCTCCCAGACGGGAGATTTCTGGTGTACACATTCACCGGCGGCACGATCCGCGGGATTCACTTCGGGGAGGATGACGGGGAGAATCCGCCTCCGGCAGCCGATCTGCTGAATCCGGACGCGGTGGCGGCCTTCATCCACCTGACACACGACCGGTACTACCGGGAATTGAAAGCGTACTTTGGCACCACAATCTTCGCCTTTTTTACGGACGAACCGGATCCGGTCGGCCGCAATGCCGCCGCCTTCCGCCCCTGGGCTCCCGGCCTCGAACAGGAAATTCTGGCACAGGGCGGGAATCTGGCAGAACTGGCGGGGCTTTTTGGCGGCAAGACAAATCCCACGGTACGAATCTATACGCGCCTCATGAAGCAGCGGCTGCGGGAGACATTCTACCGCCCGCTCTCGGAATGGTGCGCGGCGCACGGGATCGCCCTGATGGGCCACCCGGCGGCGTCCGACGATGTGGAGGAGGAGTTCTGTTTCCAGATTCCGGGGCAGGATCTCATACAGCGGCGCATCGAGCCGAAAAAAGGCGGGATATACGGCATGGAGAGTGTGCAGGCTAAACTCGCGGCGGACATCGCGCGCGCTCTGGGAAGAGAGCGCAGCGCCAGCGAGTGTTTTGGTGTCTGCTGCCGGAACGGCCGGCCGTGGTACATGACAGCTGAGGACATGAAGTGGTACACCGACTGGCTCGGTCTGCGCGGCTGCAGTCTGTTCGTGCCGCACGCGTTCTTTTATTCGGTGCGGGACGGGGCGGACGGCAGGCGCAGCGCCGAGCGGCCGCCGGACGTCGGACCGCACAATATCTGGTGGGAGCACTACCGGGCATTCGCTGTGTATATCCGGAGACTCTCCTGGCTGAACACCGGGAATGTAAGCGGCGCGAGGATCGCCGTGCCGTGCGCCGGGCAGGAGGTGCCATACGAAGAGGTGGAGGAGTTATACCGCGCCCAGATTGGCTTTCAGTACCTTCCGGTCCGGCTGCCTTGCAGGCTTTCCGTGGAAGATGGAAGACTGTCTGTCTCCGGGCAGGAGTTTGACGCGGTCTTTGATCCGCTTGATCTGCTTTCCGGGGAGATGCCTTCGGGCGGGCTTCCTGCAGGAAACGGTAAGATTGCCGTGCTGAAAACGGCGGAACAGGCCCTGCAGGCAGCACAGGATCATCCGTCCTGGCGGGCTGTTTCCACCCGCACGCCGCAGCCGGATCTGCGGGCAGTGCGCTTTCGGAAAATGGGAGTTGACTGCGTTCTGCTGGGCAATGACGGCGGAAGCACCATACGGACAGAAATACGCATACCGGGTGCACAGAAGTCTGATGTCCTTACAGCCGTTGATCTCTGGCGCGGGAGAGCCTGGGCGCTCTCCGCGCCGGGAGGAGAGGCGCACATCGTCCTGCCGCCGGACAGCACGCTGCTGCTCCTGACAGGCGGTGCGCCGGAGGGGCTGGCATGTGCGGCCTGCCCGGATCCGGAGAAACTTCCTGACTGGACGGGGCGGTTTCAGGAAGATAAGGAAGCGGCAGGCGAAAACAAAAAAGTTTACACACTGGTTCTCACGCCGGAGGAGATCCGGGAAGCGGTATTCAGGCTCACGGCCGAGGAGATGTGCGAGCTGTATGAAGACGGGCGGCTGCTGGGTGTTTCCTTCTGGAATCCGCACGTCTTTGACCTGCGGGGGCTGCGAAGCGGTGGGGATCTTCACACGCTGCGCCTCATCGTGACCGGGAACGCAGCCAATCTCTACACGGCAAGCCGCATTCCTTTCGGGCTGGGAGTCGACAATAAAGACGGCAGCGGCCTGCTGTGAGCGGGGCCGGAAGTGTGCTATACTGAATATACTATGAAAACGAATTGTAAAAATCCACTGGTTGAAACCGCGAGCCTGGTCTGGACGTTCATCGCCCTGGCCGGGCTCGTTCTTGTGTTCAGTCTGCCGGTCGTGACGGCGGGGCCTGCTCTTGCGGCCGGCTACTACGTCGCGCTCAAGGCGGTTGAGAAAGACACGTATGCGGTCTGGAAGGGATTCTGGCATTCCTTTAAGCAGAACCTGCGCCAGGGAATCGCGCTGGGGCTTACCGTACTGCTTCCGGGCGCTCTCATTCTCTTCGGGCTGGAGAAGGCGAGACTGGCGCGGGCGGCGGCGGAGAGCCCTGTCCCCACGGTGCTGTACATCTGTCTTCTTCTGGTGTTCGCGACGTACGCCAGTGCGGCTGTCTATGTCTTCCCGCTCTTCTCCCGCTTTGACAATACGGTGGGAGAAACTCTGCGCATCGCGGTATACACGGCATTCCATTTTCCACAGTCTACGATTATAATGACGGGAGGGCTTCTCTTCCTGCTTTTTCTTGCCGAGCGCACTGCGGCGTGGATCCTTCTGCCGCTTCTGCCTCTGTGGCTATACGCTTCGGCCACCGTGGATGCACCGGTGCTTGCCGCACTGCTTGAAGAGAGATCCAGTCATCAGGAAGGAGAAAGCTGACCATGGCAAATGTAGCCGTCATCGGCGCCGGCGCAATCGGCGCATACTACATCTGCGGTCTGTATGACTGCGGGGGAATCAGCCTCTCCGTCATTGCGTCCGGGGAGCGAAGAGATAAGCTGAAAAAGGAAGGCCTTACGATCAACGGAAGACGGTACGCCCTGACGGTGAGGACGCCGCAGGAACAGGCGGCTGCCGGGACGGACCTGCTGCTCGTGTGCGTGAAGCACGGTGCGCTGCAGGCGATCCTTCCGGACATCCGTGCGGTGACGGGGGACGACACGATCGTCGCAAGCCCCATGAACGGCATCGATTCCGAAGAGGTCATCGGGAATGTCGTCGGAAAGGAACACATGATCGGATCCTTCATGCGCATCGCGTCCGAGCGCATCGGGCAGAGCGTGACATTTGATCCGGACAAGACGGACGGCATCTTCTTCGGGAAGCTTCCGGGCGGAGCGCCGGAGGAAGCCGTGGAGAGGACGGCGGACATCTTCAAGGGGTCCGGTGTCCGATGGCATATTTCCAGGGACATTGTGCACGACATCTGGGACAAGTACATGCGCAACATCTGCTTCAATCTGCCGCAGGCAATCTTAGGCGTGGGCGTGGGAGCGTTCTACGACAGTGAGCATGTCGCGTGGATTTCAAAAGCCCTGGAGGAGGAAGTGCGGAAGACCGCGGCGGCGGAAGGCATCATCCTTGGCCCGCTGGTCAGAAAGCCCAAAGACCGGAAAGCGGCAGCGTATTCCACGCTGCAGGACATCCGGGCGAAGCGGCACACAGAAATCGACATGTTTGCCGGGACACTCCTGCGGACAGCCGGAAAGCACGGCCTGAAGCTTCCATACACGGAATACACCTATCACGCCATCCGCGCTCTCGAGGAGAAGAATGACGGGAAGTTTGACTATACAGACGATGAGTGACAGCAGCCAGATGGCTGATGGAGGAGGGATTATGAGCGACAAGATTATTCTCACCGGAGACCGCCCGACCGGACGGCTTCATATCGGACACTACGTGGGATCACTGCGGAACCGCGTCATCCTGCAGAATTCGGGGCGCTTCAGCAAAGTATTCATCATGATTGCCGACGCCCAGGCGCTGACGGACAACTTCAAGAATCCGGAGAAAGTTCGCCAGAATATCATCGAGGTGGCACTGGACTATCTGTCCGTCGGCATTGATCCGGCGAAGGCGACGATCCTGATTCAGAGCCAGATCCCGCAGCTCACCGAGCTGACGTTTTACTACGCGGATCTGGTCACGGTCGCCAGACTGCAGAGAAACCCGACCGTCAAGTCTGAGATCCAGATGCGCGGCTTCAATGCCGACATCCCGGTCGGCTTCTTCACGTATCCGATCAGTCAGACCGCTGACATCACGGCCTTTAAGGCGACGGATGTGCCGGTCGGCGAGGACCAGGAGCCGATGCTCGAGCAGGCCCGCGAGATCGTCCGCAGCTTCAACCGCATCTACTGCCCGGACAGTCCGGTGCTTGTGGAGCCGAAGATCGACCTTCCGAGCAACCAGGCCTGCCTGCGTCTGCCGGGGACAGACGGCAAGGCCAAGATGAGCAAGTCGCTTGGCAACTGCATCTATCTCTCCGACGACTCGAAGACCGTATGGGAGAAGGTCCGCAACATGTACACCGACCCGCAGCACCTGCAGGTGAGCGATCCGGGACATATCGAGGGCAACACGGTGTTCACGTATCTGGATGCATTTGTCATGGAGGATTCGTTTGCAAAGTACTGGCCGCAGTTTTCCTCGATGGACGAACTGAAGGCGGCGTATGAGCACGGCGGCATCGGCGACATGAAGTGCAAGAAGTTCCT
>DGVL01000060.1 GCA_002394965.1 Lachnospira sp. UBA4285 | reverse complement strand
ATCCCCACCAGCTCATAAAACTGCTCGTTGAATCGGATGATGTCGACATTCTCTTCCCTGTCCCAGCGGTAGAAGACCACCGGCCCCAGCACATTGTTGAGCATGGTGTCGGTAAAGATGTTGTCGTCCATGAATTCGCGGACCGTGAGCTGCTGATTGGCTTTGAAACGGATCCCGGCGGGATCCACAATGGCCCCGTCACCGATCAGATTCTCAAAGTCCTGCGGCGGCATCGGCCGATAGAAGTAGTACCCCTGCATGTACCGGCAGCCCAGCCCCTCCAGGAATTCCAGCTGTTCTTCGGTTTCAACCCCCTCGACAATGATCGGGATGAAGAGGTTCTTGGTCATGTTGATGACGGATTCCAGGATGTTGACGCCTTTTTTGGCGCTGTTTTCCGAGATCTGCAGGAACTGGGCATCCAGCTTGATCACATCCACGTTGACGTTCCGCAGCATGTTCAGGGACGAATAGCCGCTCCCGAAATCATCCATCAGCACCTTGAACCCGCATTCCTGTAGGCGGGTGATGGTGTCGCGCACCTGCCCGAGGTCATCGGCATAGGCCGACTCGGTAATCTCAACCTTCATGCAGTCCGCCGACAGCTCATACTTCTTCAGCAGTGCGCTTAGCTGTGCCGGTACATCCAGCGCCGCAATGTCCAGTTGGGACACATTGACCGAAACAGGGATTAGCGGTTTCCCGCTCTGCTTCATCTGACGCTGCCACCGGCAGACCGCCTCCCAGATATGCAGGTCCAGTTGGGTCACCAGACCGTATTTTTCGAGGACCGGGACGAAGGCCGCCGGCGAGATGAAGCTGCCGTCCCGGCGTTGCCAGCGGGCCAGGGACTCGGCCCCGATGATTTTGCCGTTGGAAGCGCGAACCTGAGGCTGGAGAAAGAATGTGATTTCCCCTCTGTTCAGGCTGTTCTGAAACTCGAAGAGGATCTTATATTCTTCCGAGCTTTTCCGATGGAGCTTTGCATCATACAGGCTCACGCGCGTATGGGCTTTGCCGTGCAGGCTTTCCGCCGCAAGCGCCGCCCGGTTGTAGTATTCCATGATCTCTGTGCTTGAACCGTCAAAGCGGGCAACACCGAAAACCGGCGAGAAGCCGTCGAGCCGGCTGACGGAGGCGATCAGGCTTTGAAGCTCTTCAAACAGGCCATGGATCCAGTCCTCGTCATAGGGCACAATGAGGCAGAATTCCTCCAGGCCCGGCTGCCCGGGCATTCCGCCCGCCTGCAAAGCAGCGCTGCGGATCATCTCTCCGATGCGTGACAGGAGATCGCGCGAGGCCTCCAGCCCGAACCAATCCGTAAAATACTTGAAATGCTCGATCTGAATGTTGATCACGCACCAGTCGCTGCCGAGCTCCGGCAGGCGTTCCTGGGCAGGGCGAAAAAACGCCATTCCCTCCGGGAGCCCTGTGATCTCTTCTCCGGCAAACGGATGCCGGGGATTTTTTCTTGTCATAGGTACACGCTCCTGTTCTGATTACCCAATCCGCATTTTTACCCTGTTTTTTTCTCAGCTTGCCCTTATCTCATCGCTCCCGGCTTTCATCTTCCTCTTGTTCTCATACATCAGGGCGTCTGCCCTCTTGAAGGTGTCCTTCGGTGACAGGTCCCGTTCCGGGTCATACACCGCGAGACCGGCCGCCGTGCAGACGCGCTTCCAGGGATCGGGTGCGTCATGAAGCACGTCCATCTGCTGCCGGTAGTTCTTCAGGAGCGCTTCTCGTTCTTCGAAATCGGGGCCCTGCAAAATTGCGACGAACTCGTCTCCCCCGACGCGAAAGACCGGGCTGTGCCGAAAGATCCGGCAGATCAGGTCACATGACGCTTTCAGGTACAGATCGCCCTTTTCATGACCGTAGCGGTCGTTGATTCCCTTAAGATCATTACAGTCAAAAACACAGATCGCAAATTCGGGTACGGGCATTCCATCCCGCTTTGCCTGATCAATTCCCTCTCGAAGCTCAAACAAAAAGCGGTCATAGGCGCCCTTGTTCCTGATGTTGGTCAGGGCGTCCTTATAGGCGCGGCTGTTCAGATCGTTGAAGTTCTCCTTCAGATGACCGGTCAGCTGATTAAAGGTTCCCGTCAGGATACCCACCTCGTCATCCCCGGTATACTCCAGCCGCACATCGTAGTTTCCCTTATCCAGCTGCCTTGCGGCTTCTGTCAGCTTTCGCAGCGGGACCGTCACCCGGCTCGTGACCCAGAAGCTGAAGGACACAAAGACGACCAGAATCAGCGCCGCGGAAACCAGGACAATTCTGGTCATCCGGATCCAGTCGGCATTGATTTCGGAAAGGGGGGCCGTCACATAAAGGCGCATTTCGTTGGAGAGAATACAGGCCGCGGCCATTTTCTCCTCTCCCCCATACCGGTACTTCACCAGCGCGACTCTCTCGGAGAGGCCGTTTTGCATTTTCTGCTCCTGAAAGGCGACGGAATCGCTTCCGATTTCCCGCTCCGGGTGATAGACAAATTTACCGTTTTCATCGGTGAGAAAGGCGTAGCCGCCCTGCAGCACCACCAGGGATTTCAGCTGGGAAACCAGTGTCTGATAGTCGATATCGATCCCGACAACCCCGACGAAGCTTCCTTCATGATAAATCGGCACCACATAGGAAATCATCCACACGCCCAGGTTCTCGTTCAGATACGGAGACAGCCAGCTTGCTTTCCCGCGTTCCTTCGGAATCGTATACCAGCCGACCCGGGCAACATTATCCGGATCATA
>DGVL01000115.1 GCA_002394965.1 Lachnospira sp. UBA4285 | reverse complement strand
AGGAGGAAAAAATGAGCAGATTCAAAAGAGCCGCTGCGGCAGTGCTGGCAGGCGCTATGAGCGTTTCCCTCGCGGCATGCGGAAGCAGCACGGATGGAAGTGCATCTTCAGGCAGCGCGGCAGCGTCCGGCAGCACGGCGGCAGCATCAGCAGGGGCGACGACCAAGGCGTCCGGATCTTCGAACGGCAAGACGGTTATCAACGTATGGTCCAATGACCGTCATGACCAGGAATATGTCACCAAGATGGTTGATCAGTACAACCAGACCAACAAAGACAACATCGAGATCAATCTGACGATCATCACCGACAACTACGACAACATGATCCAGATGGCGGTCAACGGCGGCAGCAACGCGCCGGACATCATCGGCAGCCCGTCCACAGCGCTCACCAACTGGGCGGACACGGGCATCATCGAGCCGCTGAACAGCTACATCGATGCGGACCCGGAGTTCCAGAAGGTCAACGATCCGTACAATCACGCGTATGAAGGACTGAACGCCGAGGACGGACAGATCTACTACGTATACAGCGGCATGCGTTCCGGCGTCCGCGTGGAGTACAACAAGAATCTTCTCTCTGAGAACGGATTCACGGACGTTCCGAAGACGCTGGATGATTACACCGCGATGGCACAGACCATCACGAACAACGGCAACGGGAATTATTACGGCATCGGCTTCACTTCCTCTTCTCCGTTCGAGAGACTTCTGGAGATGGTCGCTCAGGTTTCCGGCATCTACTACTATGATTATGTAAACGGCAAGTTTGATTTCTCCGGCTACAAGGAGATCATTGAAAAAGGACAGCAGCTTGTAAAGGCGGCTTACCCGGATCAGCAGGGCGTTGACAACATGAGAGCGCTGTTCGCGCAGGGGTCCTTTGCACTCTGGTCGAATGCTTCCCAGGAGGCCGGCGTATTCACCCAGCAGCTTCCGATCTCCGATTTCGAGTGGGGCGTTGCGGAAGTTCCGTCACTGAACGGCGAGATCAAGGGCGCGCTGCAGACGACACCGTCCAAGGGCTACGGCCTGATCCGCACTTCCAAGAACAAGGATGCAGCTTGGAAAGTCATCAGCTACTTCCAGTCCGAGGAGTTCCTGAAGGGCTATCTTGAGGGCGGCTATTGCCTTCCGATCACGGATTACATGGACGGCGTCATCGACAAGACCAAGATCGGCCGTCTGGCGGATTTCTCCAAGCTCTCCTATGAGGATGTATATCCGACCGTTCCGTCTGTGAACCTGCAGGGCGACAACTACCGCACCGTTCTCTGGAATGCGGTGATGGGATATGTGAGCGCCGATGAGGCAATCGCTGACCTGAATCAGCGTTATAACGACGCTCTCGAGGCTGACATCAAGTCCGGCTCGGTAAAGCGTCTGGTCATCTCCGACTACGATCCGCTTCACCCGTCCAAGGGCACTGCGACGTATCAGACGAAATAATCGCACGTAAACAAGACAGGGGGCCGGTCTTATTAGGACCACAGGCCCCTTTTTTCGACGAAGGAAACGAAGAAGTATGAAAAAGACGAAAGGAAAAGGCTCCGCCAGCCCGAAGGCGTCCGGAAAAGAGAAAGTCTCAGCGATCCTGATGCTTCTCCCCAGCACCATCCTGCTCGCGGTTTGCTCCATCTACCCGTTCATATGGATGTTCCGGTATGTCTGCTATAACTACAACGGCTTCAAGGCCACATACACCGGAACGGCCAATTTTTCCAGACTGGCTTCCGACTCGACATTCTGGAAGTCGGTCGGGGTGACATTTGAATACGCAGGACTTAAGATCCTCTTCATCATCCCGCTTGCGCTTCTCATCGCTGTCATTCTGAATCTGCGCATGAAGGGCCACAGCGTGCAGCGCGGCATTATCTTCATGCCGACGATCATTTCTTCGGCTATCGCCGGCATGATCTTCACATTCGTATTCGCCACGCAGAACGGTGTGTTAAACGGAATCTTAAAGAGCCTGCATATCATCAAGAGCCCGGTTCCGTGGATCAGCAGCACCGACTTTGTCATGGCAGCGGTCATCATTCTGGCTGTCTGGGGCGGTGTCGGCAACTACATGCTGTACTTCACGACCGGCATCAACGGAATCAGCGAGGACTGCTACGAGTCCGCCAAGATCGACGGCGCGAACGGCCTTCAGACTTTCTTCTATGTGACACTGCCGATGCTGGCTCCGGTTCTCAAGACGGTGCTGATGCTCGCCATCACCAGCGCGTTCAAGGATTACGAGTCCATCATGGTCCTGACCGACGGCGGCCCGAACAATCGCTCGATGGTCATGTTCCTGTACATCTACCACGTGATCTTCGGCACAACGAACTCATCTGCCCAGGTTCAGATCGGGTATGGTGCGCTCCTGTCCATCGTGGCGGCTGTGATCGTCGGCGCGGTCACGGTTATCTACCTGCAGCTTGCCAAGAAACTTGACAAGGTCAACGGCTGAGGAGGATGACAAATGAAAGAAACACATGCGGTATATTCGCCCGGCACGAAAGCGGCCAGAGCCATCGGCTGGATTTTCCTGACTCTGCTCGCGCTGCTGACCATTTTCCCGGTTCTGTACGTGATCTTCGGGTCTTTCAAGAGCAACAGCGAACTCCTGGTCGGCGGGAGCAACATCTTCCCGACCGTCTGGAGTGTCGCCAACTACATTCAGGCGTGGCAGCAGGCTAATTTCGCGGTCTACACGAAGAACTCCCTTATCCTCGCCCTGGGCGTCATGATCCTGTCCCTGGTCACATCGACCATGGCTGGATATGTGTTCTCCCGGACGAAATTCAAGGGGTCAGCGCTTCTGTACGGCGTCTTCATCGCGTTCATGTTCATCAACACCGGATCGGTATCCATCCGTCCGCTGTATGAGCTGGCTGTGAAGCTTCACATGAACAACAACCTGTTCTCTGTCATCTTCATTTCGACGGGCACAGGTCAGGCAACCTATATCTTCCTCGCGAAGGGATTCGTCGATTCTCTTCCGAAGGAACTGGACGAGGCGGCCAAGATCGACGGCTGCACCTTCTTCCAGACATTCTACAAAGTCATCGCTCCGCTGCTCAAGCCGGTCATCGCCACGATCGCGCTGCTTTCTTTCCGGCAGGGCTGGAACGAATACGTGCTTCCGCTCGTCTTCACCATGAGCAATGATGCGATGAGACCTCTTACTGTCGGCGTGAACATGCTGAAGAACGCAGGTGATGGCACGGCAGCGTGGAATATTATGTTCGCCGGTGCTACAATTGCCATCGTGCCGATGATTCTGGTATATATCTTCTTCCAGAGGTACTTCATGGGCGGCGTTGCGGCAGGCGCGGTCAAGGGTTGACAGGCACCACAAAAAAACATACATTCATAGCCGCCTTTTCATCGCGAAGGGCGGCTTTTTTATCGGACACCGTTACTTACGGGAGGGAGAACGTGAAGGGACTTGAGATTGGAAAAGACGGCTTTGTGAGAGGCTTCGCCGTGGCGGGACCTGTGACGGAAGATTTCCATTCGGACGCATCAGCCGGAAATCAGCTGGAACTGGAGGGGATTCTGCGCGCCAGGTGCGCCTCCCGAAAGCCTGACAGCTTTTCAGAAGAAGTGAGGCTGGGAAGCGTATCCTCCATCGGCGCGCCGTTTCGAATTGCCGGCGGAATGGGAGATTTCCTGGACGTGTCGGAGTTCTATTCGACAATGAAGACTGTTAAGATCGAGGCGGCCGTCACGCTGTATTCGGAGGAGGAGCAGACTGTCACGCTGCAGCTCTGGACGTATCTGGCGGCTGCCTTGTATGTTAACGGAGCGAAAGTGCTGGAGACTGAGCGCCCGGTCTATAAACCGGTCCTGAGAGTCGAGGCACCGGTGCGCCTTAAGGCCGGAGATAATCCGGTTTTCCTGCTGGCAGATACGCTGGGCGTCCGGGATACAAGAACTGTGTTCGGACTGCGCGTCAAGCGGGCCGGGAAGCCTGTGACGAGCCGGTTCCCGGACGTGAATCTGCGGGAACAGGTGGAAAGTGACATCCGCTACCTGGGGGCCATCCGGATGAACGGGGAAGAAGTGCAGCTTCCGGTCAAGACAGACGCTCTGTCCCTGCGCCTTTTTCCGGCCCCCGACGGGGACTTTGAGTCGAAACAGACGGTCACAGCACTGGACCTGTCCGGGAAGGAACGCGTGAAGATTCCGGAAGGCTGCGCGTCGTTTGGAATCTGCATCCCGCGCAAGGACTACCGGCTTGAGAGGAAGTTCTCTATTCCGCAGCGCAGCCATCCCGTGTACAGCCCGGATAAGACAAGAGACTATCTGTTTCGGGAGATCGCAAGGCGGAAGAGTCTTGACAGGGGCGGGTTCGGATTCGCCGTCATCGACATCCTGGCAAGAAAAGCGCTCGGAATCCGGGACCCGGAGGATCACCGGCGGATTCTGGAGGATTTCGATCTCATAGAGCAGCGCGTCGACTGCGCGGATTTTCTGCTGACAGGGTATTTCCGCTACCGGAAATTCTATGGGTTCACGGCGGAAGAGGAACGGCGGTTCAAAGAGATTCTTCTTGGGTTCCGCTACTGGATGAATATGCCGGGAAGCGACGGGATGTGCTTCTGGAGCGAGAACCACTCGCTGATGTTCTACATGGCCGCTATGTTTGCGGGAGAGCTTTACCCGGATGACTTCTTCAAACGAGCCGGGCGAAACGGCAGCCAGCTGCGCGCGTACGGCCGCCGCAAGGTCCTGGAGTGGCTGGATGATGTCGAGAAAAACGGATTCGAGGAATTTCTGTCCGCCGTGTACATGCCTGTGACGCTGGCGGCACTGCTCAACCTCGTGGATCTGGCGGAGGAGAACATCAGCCGGCGCGCCAAAAAGTGCTGCGACACGATGCTGCGCGAGATCGCCATCCAGGGATTCCAGGGGGTGGAGATTGCGCCGATGGGACGGATCTACGGCGGTGCGATCCGGCCGTATACCGGCGGGGCTCAGTGCCTCTTCTATCTGATCGATCAGAGCTATCCGGTCGAGACGAGCGAAGGGTGGATGTCGTTCCTTCTCACGAGCCGTTACAGATTCCCGGACGACCTGAAAGCGCTCGCGGAAGATGACACGGACATGCAGTACAGCTCCGGCAATGCCCTGATATCTCTCCGCAAAAGAAAAGACTATATTCTCACCTCGGTGCAGTCGCCCCGCACAGACCGGTATCAGCGCTGGACCAACATACTGCACGATCCGGATGCCGACACTGATACACACGAGTTCAACCGTTCACTCAACGAGACGTTCCACGGGACTTCGTTCTTTGAGCCGGGGACCTTCGGCTACCAGCAGCAGCTGTTCTATGCCGCGCTGGATCCGGAGACCGCATGCTTTGTCAATCACCCGGGAACGGACGCAGAGGATTCAGACATGCGGCCGGGGTACTGGTTCGGCAGCGGCCTGATGCCGGCCCTGCGCCAGGAGGGCAGCGTGCTGGGGGCCATCTGGCGCCTGAACGACGCGCAGCCGCTTGCGTTCACGCACCTGTACTTCCCGGAGTGCAAGTTCGATGAGATTCGCGAGGAAGGGGCTTTTCTTTTCGGCCGCGTCGGCACCGGGTACCTTGCCATCTGGCACTCGGATCCGCTGGAGGCGTATAATGGAGGCAGTATGACTGGCGTCGAGAGGCGGTGCTACAGTCCGGATCACGCCTGGCTCTTCATCACGGGGGATGAGAAGGAATACGGTAGTTTTGACGGATTTGCCGCCAGGGCACGGGCGATGGCACCGGCATATGACAAGGCGGCGGGAAGACTGACCGCGGGAGACTTCAGCCTGACATATACATCGGGGCATGACAGGACGCAGGTGGTAGTCTGAAAAAGGAGGGGCGGACGGGATGAATCTGTACGCGAATACATCGATTCTGTATGAGAGAGGATTCCGGATCGGAGAGTCGCTGGAGAACAAGCGGCTTTCTCCGACGAACCCGTCCTGCTGTCTGGATTATGACTGCCGGAACAAATCCATCAATATGGGCCTTCCGCATTACCATCTGTTCTATGAGATGCTGCTGCTCTTAAGCCCGCGCTGCAATCATTATGTCGAGGGCCGGAAGTTCAGCATGAAACAGGGGGATATCATCCTTCTCACCCCGGGTGTGCTTCACCAGTCGGAGTATATCGACGACAACAAGAATGACCGGATCCTGATCCAGTTCACGTGGCCGGGCACGATGTCCTTTCCGGACGCGCGCAAGAAAATTCTCACCGTCTTCAATGCGCCGGTGCCGGTCTTCCGGTTCGAGGGGGAGGCTCTGGCCCGGCTGTCGTCGGATCTCAATGCGATTGTGATGGATTATATGCGGACGAAGGGCAGTGCGGTGCAGGAGATCATGGCCAACGCCCATCTGCTGGAATTCCTGAGCGATCTGTATCTGTTCGCGGATCGGAATACATATTTTCAGACGCCGGACACGGGCGTGCGGGGGAAGATTTATTCGATCGTCAACTATATCCACGTTCACTACACGGAAGAACTGTCTCTGCACGTTCTGGCGGAGAGATTCTACATCAATCAATACTATCTCTCGCACTGCTTCAAGGAGATGACCGGTTACACAGTGGGCGAATACATACAGGTCACCCGGATCCGCAATGCGCAGTATCTGCTGGATTTCTCCGATCAGAATATAACGGATATCGCCAGGCACAGCGGCTACTCCAGCTTCTCCCAGTTCAGCCGCAGTTTCTGGAAGGTCAACGGCATGTCACCGTCTGAGTACCGCAGACGGCAGAAGTCGCGCAACACCGAAGAAGTCAATCCGGCGGAAATCGCAGAAAAAGTGTCACGGCGCTCTTTAAAAAATCCAGAATTGTAAAAATCCTATAAGCTTTTTATGAAGGCGCTGCGCACGATATTCATTTGTCAATATGGCATTTGCTGAAAATTACCCGAATCTCTTTGTGCATTTTGTTGGGATTTATACGATTTTACCCATTATAAAACAAGATATGCAATAAAAAATGCTCAAAACGCATGATTAATGACTTGATATTGACTTTACAGAATGTTAATATCTACTCGTAAAAGCCAGCAACAATCAGTACGCGACAGAAGGGAGAATTGTATGGCAAGTATGAAGAAATTTGCAGCCGGCGCGTTCGCGGCTGTGATGGCAGCCGGACTTACAGCATGTGGATCTGGCAGCGCGGGCGCAACAACGGGCGCTTCGGGAAGCGCCACCCCGACAACATCGAAGGCGATCACCGGCAAGGAGATGTCGGTCATGGTGTCCGAGATGCCGTCTGACACCGATGCACTCGGCAATGCGCTGAGCACATGGGCAAGCGAGAGCGGGAATACCATCAAGTACATTGTTGTATCCAACGATGACATGCTGACCAAGTTCCCGGCCATGGCCAAGAACAAGGACCTTCCGGACCTGATCTCCACAACCGGACTTCATCAGCTCTATCCGGAGGAGTTCGTGAAGCCGGAGACGTTCATTGATCTTTCCCAGTTCAATGACGCGGCGCTCCGCTCCGTCGGAAAGGCGTATGCTTCCGATGATATCACGGGTCTGCCGGATCAGTACACTGTGACATGCCTGTATTATAATGAAGATGCCTTTGCGGCAGCCGGACTTACGGCACCTACAAAGGACAACCCGTGGACATGGGATCAGCTGTATGAAAACGCAAAGACGCTCCAGGAAAAGGGCGGCGTTAAATACGGATTCGCTGCGGATGTTTCCAGAGCCAGATACGACATCATGATGTATGCCAACGGCGGCTCCATCACGCAAAAGGACGGCGACAAGATTAAGGTTGCCGTGAACAGCCCGCAGAATGTAAAGACACTTGAAAAGTTTGTCGAAGCAAACAATGACGTTATGCCGAAGGCCATCTGGGCAGGCGGCACGACCGATAACCCGGTTGAGTACTTCAAGAACGGCGATGTAGGCATCCTGCTCTCTGGTTCCTGGAACTACAACACGTTCTCGACGGATATCTCGAAGTTCAAGTTCAGCGTCATGACGTCTCCAAAGGGAAGCGCGAGCCAGGCGGCGATCGTCGGCGGCGGCGCTCTGGCTGTTCCGAAGAATGGTAAGCAGCCGCAGCTGGCAGAGCAGTTCCTGCAGTGGCTGTACACGGATGAGCACTACAGCGCATTCCTGCAGCTCGACAAGGGACCGTCAGTCATGAAGAACGTCTCCTATGATCCGGGTACCGATCAGGCCAAGGCTGACTATGCTGTGATCCAGAACGAGGTCAATTATGTGACGGATGCGTTCCTGGCAGATGAAGCGGCAGGCTGGAGACAGTACAAGGACAATGAGTACAGAGATGCCCTGAAGCAGGCAGTTGCCGGAGAAGTGACTGCGCAGCAGGCACTCGATGGATTTGCATCGGAACTGGCTGAGTCTTCGAACTGGGCAAAAGCATACTGATCAAAGAAGATCAAGGTTCTCTGAGAAGATTTCGCAGGGGAAGGGGGACACACATCAGGAGGTGTCCCCTTTTTCACTGCCTGTAAGAAAGGGTTGAAAGATGAAGAAAAGGAGAAAGGCCAACACCGCGTTCCGGCACACAGGGGCATTCTGGCTGTTTGTGCTGCCGTCGCTGGGGCTGTTCGCATTATTCTTTCTGCTTCCGCTGGTTCTGAGCATCTGGTTTTCCTTTACCGACTTTGACGGCTGGAAGAAGATGAATTTTATCGGTCTCAAGAACTACACAAAGATTCTGAAGGATTCGTCGTTTTATCTGTCACTGGGGCGCACCTTCATCTACACGATCGTCAACCTTCCGTTCAAGGTTGCCATTCCGCTGCTTCTCGCTGCGCTCGTGACATCCAAGAAGCTGAAGGGCAACACGGCAGTGCGCACCATGATCTACATTCCGGTGCTGTTCTCCTCCCTGGTAGCCGGTATCACCATTAACTGGATGTTCAGCCAGGAGTATGGCCTTGTCAACTTCCTGCTGGAGAAGATGGGGATGACTCCTCTGGAGTGGTCCCTGAATCCGACACTGGCGACGGTCGTAATCAGCGTTGCGTCCAACTGGGTTTCCGCCGGCTATTACATGCTTCTGTATGTGGGCGGCATCAATAACATCAGCAAGGAACTCTATGAGGCAGCTTCGATCGATGGTTCCGGGAAAGTCAATACATTCTTCCACATCACCGTTCCGCTTCTGCTTCCGACGACCTTCATCGTACTGCTTCTCTCGACAGTCAACCTTCTCAAGGAATACGCGTTGATTCAGGGTATCACGCTCGGCGGTCCGGGAACTTCAACGACGTACATCGTTCAGTACATTTTCAGTCAGGGCTTTGATCAGTACAAGTACGGCTACGCTTCGGCGGCCGGTGTTCTGGTCAGCATCGTATTTATCGTCATTGCGGCCATTCAGTTCAAGATGACGAAGGGAGGAGGCGAAGTCTGATGAAAACAAGTAAACATCTCGGGTCCACAATCGCTATCACAGTCCTGGGCTTCGTCATTGCCCTTATCATTTTCTTTCCGATCATCTGGCTGACGTTCAGTTCCTTCAAGCCGCGGGCGGAGCTGTTCGCCTACCCGCTCCACCTGCTGCCGTCGAAGTTTAATTTCGACTACTATGGCAGCGTTGTGAACGACGGACTGTTCGTCTACATGAAAAACAGTCTGTTCCTCGCAGTTGTCGGAACGCTCATCACGGTCCTGATCAGTGCTTCCTGCGGCTATGCGCTTGCGATCTACCGCAAGGAGATCCCGTACGTGAACAAGGTTTTTGCGGTGTTCCTTCTGGGCACACTGATCCCGGGCGAGATACTGACAATCGCGCAGTTCACGGTTGTGACGGACATCGGACTGTACAACAATATCTGGGGCTGCATTCTTCCGGTCGTCACGACGACCACCGGTATTTTCATGTACCGGCAGCACTATATGTCCATCCCGCTGGCGCTGGCGGAATCCGCCCGCATCGACGGCGCTTCGGAGTTCATGATCTTCCGCAAGATCATGCTCCCGCTCGGGTATTCGGTGACGGTCACTCTGACGATCTTCTCCTTCATGTGGAGATGGAATGACTATATTCTTCCTCTGATGCTTCTCTCGGATCAGAGCAAGTTCACGATCCAGATTGCGATCAAGAGCTATATCGGCACCATGGCGGTCGACTGGAGCTCCATTCTGGCAGCCTCGGTTCTGTCCATAGTTCCGGTCATCGTTCTTTACATGATCCTGCAGAAGTACATCACCGGCGGCCTCGCCGCGACCGGTGTGAAGGGCTGACCGTATCGTCTGTACATACGTGATTCGCTGAGAAGTTCCGCCTGCCGGAGCTTCTCAGTTTTCGTCTGAATGTTCGCCCGGCGGGTTCTCCGGGACTTCCGGGGGCTGCCGGACGGCACAGGAAAGGGAGGTTGGTGTTGAACCGTTTATATGAACATCTGATGCGGGGCGCGGAAGTGCGCACTGCTGATTTTATGAAAAACCAGGTAAAAGACCCGCAGGATATCCGCTGCGGCGCGATTCGCAGCGAGATCCGGGAGGCCAAGCCGACAATCTACGCCATGGCCACGGCGATCTCCGTGTATCTCACGCCGGAGAGCCGCTACTATCACAGCCGCGAGCTGGAGGAAACGCTGAAGCTGGCCATTGATTTTGTCGCCAGGGAACAGAGATCCAACGGTTCCTTTGACTACACGAGCTGCAACTTCCTCTCCGCGCCGGACACGTCCTTCTGCTTCAAGAGACTTATCGCCGCGTACCGTCTGCTCGTTAAGTACGGTGATGATGGTGCATTTATCAACGGGATGAAGGAGCGCTATCTGCACGTGCTGCACCAGGCCTTGAACGGGATCGCAGAGGGCGGTTTCCACACGCCGAATCACCGCTGGGGCATCAGTGCGGCTCTGATACAGGGTGCGAATCTGTTCGCGGATGAAGCTGACTTTGCAAAGCGGCTCAGAGACAGGGCGGCGCAGTATCTGAACGAGGGAATCGACGGCGACGAGGACGGCGAGTACGCGGAGCGCTCGACCGGCAACTACAATGCGGTCGTCAACAACGCCATGATCGCGCTGTACGAGGAGACCGGGGATGACAAGTATCTGGGATACGTCCGCCGGAATCTGCGCATGATGTTTTATTACATCGATCCGGATGACACGATCTTCACGCAGAACTCGACCCGGCAGGACCAGGGGAAGCAGATGTACGCGGACAAATACTTCTATCAGTATCTGTTCATGGCTGCCCACGACGGCGATCCGGATTTTGACGCTGCCGCATGCAAGATCATCACCGACAACACGGATCGCGGCGACCTGGCGCCGGACTGCTGGCACATCGTGCTGCGGCACGAGGAGATGCTTCACCATGAATTCACGCACTACGGCTTCCCGACGGAGTACCGGAAGTTCTTCCGCCACGCCGGTGTTCTCAGGGTCAGAAACCGGAATTACTGCTACACGCTGATCAACGGCAAGAGCAGCTTCCTCTATTACAAAAAGGGCGGATTCGGTGTCGGCATGAAGATCGGGGAGAGCTACTGCGATATCCGCAATTTCATTCCGCAGCAGATTCAGTCAGAGGGCAAGATGTCCCGGCTGGAGGCGGTGAATGACGGATGGTATTATCTGCCGTTTGATGAGAAGCCGGAGACGTCCGACTGGTGGAAGATGGATCAGTCCAAACGGAAAAAGCTTGTCAGCAGTCAGATCCACACGATTCTGGAGATCGAGGAAGAGGAGCAGGGGCTGAAACTGCATCTGCACACGGACGGAATCGACAGACTGCCGCTGCGGGTGGAATTCGACATTCCAAAGGGCACGCAGCTGGAGCACCCGGCTTTCGCGCTGACGGCAGATGCCGGACAGCATCTGATTCTGCGGGACGGATATGTGACCCTCCGGTATGAGGGGGAAGAGATGAGACTCGGCCCCGGCTTTGCAGAGCATGAATTCAAGGGGCATTACCAGTACGAGGAGATCAATATCGGTGGATTTACGCTCTACATGAATGCGTACACGCCGCTTGACCGGACAATAACCATTCGCTGAAGAAGGAGGCATGCGTGAGCACCAGGTACGCACTGGGAATTGATTTCGGCGGGACGACCATCAAGACCGCCATCGTGGCGCAGGACGGCCGGATCATCAGCCGCGGCTCGGTTCCGACCGGAATGCCGGCCAGTCCGGAGAAGCTGCTGGCGACGACCGCGGATGCCTGCCTGCGGCAGGTGGAAGCGGCGCGGCTCGCCCTGACGGATCTCTGCGGCGCCGGTATCGGGATGCCGGGGACGGTGAATCAGGAGACAGACTGCGTCGAATACGCGAACAATCTCGGTATGACGAGTTTCCCATTTGTCAGGAAGCTAAGGGATGCGCTGGGAATTCCGGTCACGGGCGGAAATGACGCTGACCTGGCGGCTCTCGGAGAATACACGGCGGGTGCCGGGAAAGGCGCTTCGTCTCTGATGCTTGTGACGCTGGGGACCGGAGTCGGCGGCGGCATCATTGTGAACGGAAAAATCTGGAGCGGCTGCAACTATGCCGCTGCGGAATTCGGCCACATGGTGATCGAGGCCGGCGGCCGCCCCTGCACCTGCGGCAGACGCGGCTGCTTTGAAGCGTATGCGTCGGCCAGCGCCCTCACGGCTCAGGCGGAGAAAAAGGCTGCGGAGCAGCCGGACTCTCTGATCGGCAAAGTGTATGCGGCCAGCGGCCATGTGAGCGGAAAGGATATCCTTACCGCCCTCAAGGAGGAGGATGCCGCGGCAAAAGAGGTGTTCGACGATTACATCTACTACCTCGGGCTGGGGATTACGAATCTCATCAATATCTTTCAGCCTGAGAAGCTGCTCATCGGCGGCGGCATCAGCAATTTCGGCGACCTGCTCCTGAATCCGGTGAGAGAGCATGTCGAGAAATACCGGTACTCCCGGTATTCTGATCGAAATACGCAGATCGGGATCGCGAGTCTGAAGAATGACGCCGGCCTCATCGGGGCGGCGGCGTTAACGGGAATTTTTGACCGATGAAGGATTTTATGAAGGAGGCTGCCCGCGTCATCCCCAGTGCCCGGCAGCTTCGGTGGTTTGATATGGACAGCTATGCGTTCATTCATTTCGGGATGAACACGTTCACGGACCGGGAGTGGGGGACCGGGAAGGAAAAGGAGGAGATTTTCGCTCCGACGGATCTGGACTGTGATCAGTGGGTGAAGACGATCCGGGACGCCGGGATGAAGGGGATGGTGCTGGTCGCCAAGCATCACGACGGATTCTGCCTCTGGGACACGAAGTACACAAGACATAGCGTGATGTATTCACCGATCAGGCGGGACATCGTGCGCGAGGCGGCGGATGCGTGCCGGCGCGGCGGAATACGGTTTGGATTCTATCTGTCGCCGTGGGACCGCAACAGCCCGCTCTATGGGACGGACGCGTACAATGACTATTTCTGCGCCCAGCTCACGGAACTGCTCACGGAGTACGGCGACATTTTCTATGTCTGGTTTGACAACGCATGCGGCGAAGGTCCGAACGGGAAGAAGCAGAATTACGACTTTCCCCGGTATATCGATCTGATCCGGAAGTATCAGCCGGATGCGGCGATATTCAACGATTTCGGGCCGGATGTGCGCTGGTGCGGAAACGAGGCGGGAAGCGCGAGGAGTTCCGAGTGGGCAGTCGTGCCGCAGGAGATGTGCCGGTATGCGGTTCCGCAGACAGCAGCAGGTCCCCTGGCAGATGAAGGCTCTCTGGGATATCTTTACAATACCAATGCACAGATCGGTGATCTCAGTCAGATCCTGTACTCGGGCGGTCTGGCATTTGTCCCGTCGGAGATCAACACGTCCATCCGCAGCGGCTGGTTCTGGCATGAGAGAGAGGAACCAAAGAGTCTGGAAGAACTGTTCCGTGTTTATCTCGCATCCGTCGGCGGCAATGCCTGCCTGAACCTGAACCTTCCGCCGGACCGGCGGGGGAAAATCGACGCGCGGGATGTAAAGAGGCTTCAGGAGTTCCGCGAGTTCCTGGATCATCAGTTTGGCGCGCCTCTTCTGGTTGGCGTCAGCAGAATACCAGGCGGATATCCGACGCAGCCCGTGTACCGGATCCAACTGAAAGAGCCCGGAAGAGCTGTCCGCTATGTCGTCCTGGAAGAGGACCTGTCGCAGGGGCAGCGGATCGAGAGCTTTCAGATCGAGGCGGCTTCGGAGGATGGAAATTTGTATCCGTTTTATCAGGGGACAACCGTCGGCCACCGGAAGATCTGCGCGCTGAGTGATCCCTTTACCGGTCAGAATCCGCTCACAAGAACCATCGACTGGTCGGCGGCAAAGGAACTTATATTGCGGGTCACGGCAGCCAGAGATGAAGTGCACATGAGGAGCGTCCGGGTTTTTTGACCGATAGGAAAGGACTGTAAAGGCTGGGCGCTGTCATCGGAATTGCGGATTCTTGCTGTTTCCGATGACATTTTGACTGTAAAGGCGGGGCGGTGTCATCGATAAAGCAGATTTTTTGCTGCTTCCGATGACTTTTTGACGTAAATCCGGGTTCGCTGTCATCGGAAACTGCTATTTTTCTCAGCTTTCGATGACTGATATTGATTAAAACCAATAATTATAGCATCGGAAACTAGCTTGAACAGGCGATTCCGATGCCAGCCCTTCGATCTCACGCCCTGAAAAGCATCGGAACGGCAAGTCAGAAGGGAATTCCGATGCCAGCCCACTGTTCTCGCGCTCTGAAACGCATCGGAAATGCAAGACAGGAGGCGATTCCGATGCCAAGGCCAGTTCCGATGCCGCCCGGCCAGCCTGCCGATTCCGATGCCAAGGCCAGTTCCGATGCCGCCCGGCCGCCCTGTCAATTCTGCAACTCCGGCGCCCCGTCAATCCCGCCGCTCCCCGGTTTCACGATCCCGTATAATAGTCCGGAAAAAGGAAAGTTTCACACTTTCCTTTTTTAATGTCCAGTGTTTTGGTATAATATGAAGACAATGCCAGAAGGCAGATGAGAATAGAGAGGAGATGCCCATGCGTGTCGGAACCGGATATGATGTCCACAGACTGGTGAAGGGCAGAAAGCTCATCATCGGCGGCGTTGAGATTCCGTATGAATTTGGCCTGCTGGGCCATTCGGATGCGGATGTGCTCACGCATGCACTGATGGACGCGCTGCTGGGAGCAGCGGCTCTGGGAGATATCGGCCTGCATTTTCCGGACAATGACCCGGAGTACGAGGGGGCAGACAGTCTGAAGCTGCTGGCTGCCGTGCGGGACAAGCTGCAGGAGAAGGGATTTATCGTCGACAACATTGACTGCACGATCATTGCGCAGAAGCCGAAGATGAGGCCGTTCATCGGGCAGATGAAGGAGAATTTTGCGAAGACGCTCGGCATTGACCCGGAACAGGTCAATGTCAAGGCGACGACAGAAGAAGGTCTGGGGTTCACCGGCAGCGGCGAGGGGATCGCCGCACAGGCCGTGTGCGCCCTGAGTTCGGTCGATGATCTGTATTCCCCGGGCGATGCCGCCGGAGGGTGTGCTGCCTGTCCACGCCGCATGCAGTGAGCGGATGAGGGGGCAGCAGCGGCTGAAAAGCGGCTGACAGAGACGGATAGCGTGCTTTATCTGCCCCGCAGGATTGACACAGGATAAGGGAAAAAGATCATGTTCCGATTTTTATATATGCTCTCACCTTCGTTCCGGAGGTATTACAGAAGCCAGATTCCGCTGGTCCGCGCGAAGGACCCGGCGATCAAGGAAGACAGAGAAGTTCTCCTGTACCCGAGCTTCTGGGCTGTGTACTGGTACAGAAAGGCGCACAGGCTCTACGAGAAGGGTGAGTTTTACAAGGCAAGGAAGCTCTCGCAGAAGGCCGCCAGAAAGACCGAGATTGAAATTCATCCGGGCGCGCAGATCGGGAAAGATTTTTTCATTGATCACGGCCACGGCGTGGTGATCGGTGAGACCGCCATCATCGGCGACGATGTCATTCTGTACCAGGGCGTGACGCTGGGCGGAACCGGAAAAGAGCAGGGCAAGCGCCACCCGACGCTCGGATCCCATGTGCTGGTCGGGGCGGGGGCAAAGGTGCTCGGCTCCATCACGATCGGCGACAATGTGAAGATCGGCGCCGGATCGGTCGTGCTGCGGGACGTTCCCGGCAACTCCACGGTCGTGGGCGTTCCGGGACGGATAGTTGTCAGCGCGCACGTCAATCCGGACGACCTGAACCAGTCCGACCTTCCGGATCCGGTCATGTCCGAGATCGACAATCTGCGGCGCGAGAATGCAAGACTTAAGAACCGCCTGTACTGTCTTGACAATATTGTCATCGGAAGTCAGGATATGGAAAAGGCGCAGGAGCGCCTGAAACAAAGAAAAAAACAGGCTGAGAAGCAGGATTTCAACAGGCCTGAAGAGGAGCAGAAGCAATGAAGATCTACAATACACTGACCAGACAGAAGGAAGAATTTGTTCCGATCGAACCGGGGAAGGTCAAGATGTATGTCTGCGGTCCGACTGTGTACAATCTGATCCACATCGGCAACGCGCGCCCGATGATCGTGTTTGACACGGTGCGCCGCTATTTCGAGTACAAGGGATACAAGGTGGATTACGTCTCGAATTTCACGGATGTGGACGATAAGATCATCAAAGAGGCGATCCTGGAGAACAAGCCGGCATCGGAGATCTCTGAGCACTACATCGACGAGTGCAAAAAGGACATGGCCGGCATGAACATCGAGCCGGCGACGAAAAATCCGCGCGCGACGCAGGAGATCTCCGGCATGATCGACATGATTCAGACACTCATTGACACCGGTCATGCCTATGAGAAGAACGGCACCGTCTACTACCGCACCAGAAGTTTCCCGGGGTACGGAAAGCTGTCACACAAGAACATTGATGACTTAGAGCCGGGTCACCGCGACGAGAAGCACGCGCTGAAGGTCGACGGGGCCGGCGAGAAGGAAGATCCGCTTGACTTCGTGCTCTGGAAGCCGAAGAAGGAGGGCGAGCCGTTCTGGGAGAGCCCGTGGAGCGAGGGCCGTCCGGGCTGGCATATTGAGTGCTCTGTCATGGCGAAGCGGTATCTCGGAAACACCATTGACATTCACGCAGGCGGCGAGGATCTCGTCTTTCCGCACCACGAGAATGAGATCGCGCAGTCAGAGGCTGCCAACGGCGCGCCGTTCGCGCACTACTGGATGCACAACGCGTTCCTGAACATCAACAACAAGAAGATGAGCAAGTCGCTGGGCAACTTTTTCACGGTGCGGGATATCAGCAAGCGCTATGACCTGCAGGTTCTGCGGTTCTTCATGCTCTCGGCTCAGTACCGCAGCCCGATCAACTTCA
>DGVL01000040.1:10256-15591 GCA_002394965.1 Lachnospira sp. UBA4285 | reverse complement strand
TAGCCGATGCCCGTGATATAGTTGGTCAGGGCGTCGAGCCAGACGTACACGACGTGCTTCGGGTCGAAATCCACCGGGATGCCCCAGGAGAATGAGGTCCTGGACACACACAGATCCTGCAGGCCCGGCAGAAGGAAATTCTTCATCATCTCATTGCGGCGGGATACCGGCTGGATGAACTCCGGATGCGCATTGATGTAATCAATCAGCTTCGGAGCGTACTTGCTCATGCGGAAAAAGTATGCATCCTCTTTCTCCTCATGAACCGTGCTGCCGCAGACCGGGCACTTGTCGCCATCCACGAGCTGAGACTTGGTGTAGAACGCCTCGCACTCGGTGCAGTACATTCCCTCGTAGCTGCCCAGATAGATGTCGCCCTGGTCATAGAGTTTCCTGAAAATCTTCTGAACCTGTCTCTCGTGGTCCTCGTCCGTCGTGCGGATAAAGCGGTCGTATGAGGTATTCATCAGATCCCAGATGCGCTTGATCTCGCCGGCCGTCTCGTCAACGAATTCCTTCGGCGTCTTGCCCGCCTGCCTTGCGCGCTCCTCGATCTTCTGTCCGTGCTCATCCGATCCCGTCTGGAAGTGGACGTCATACCCCTCCCGGCGCTTCCACCGGGCAATGGCGTCCGCCATGATGATTTCATATGTATTTCCGATATGCGGCTTGCCCGATGTATAGGCGATGGCCGTCGTGATGTAATATGGTCCTTTATTCTGCATAAAGACTCCTTTCCGTGCGGCCAGAAAGACTCCCTGATGAAAGGCGCCGGCCGCGTCCGTGAGTCAAGTTTACTTACGTTTGCGCAGGCTGTCAAGCCCGCCGGACAGGCGGCAGAGCCCGTCCCGGAAGGGCTCTTCGCGCCCGGAGAACGTCCGGAAATCCTCCGTGACCGCGTCCGATACCTCCCGGATAAGCGGCCATTCCTGCCGGTCCCAGGCGTCCAGGATACCGACAGTAGAAAAGCCGGCCGCCTTCGCCGTCCTCAGCGCGTACAGCGCGTCCTCGTAGACCACGATGTCCTGCGGCGCGGCGCCAAAGCGCCTCGCACAGGCAAGATAGATGTCAGGCTTGTTCTTGCTCCCGTACACCTCGCAGGAGAGGGAAAACTCGAAGGCATCCGCCACACGACTCCTCCCGAGGCAGAGCCGGACATTATCCGGGTCACTTGCCGACGCCACGCAGCAGCGCACCCCGGCGGCGGCCAGCCCGCCAAGATACGCCCTGACGCCCTGTTTTAGCGGGACATCACGGCGGTAGTGCTCCTGCATCAGGCCGTTGATCTCATCCGCCACCTCCTGCGGCGTGATGTTCCAGTGAAACGTTCTCACCATCAGCGCCGAGCTCTGCGAGATCGTCTGCTCGGCCAGGCGTGCCAGAACCGGGGCGGCGTCCGCATCGGACACCCCTTTCATCCGCAGGTACTCCTCTCCCAGCCGCATCCAGTACTTCATCGAATCGACCAGCGTTCCGTCCATATCAAAAATGGCAAATGCCGGATGCATCTGCCACATGCGGGATGAATCAAATTTCATTCCGAAACCTCAATATTCTCTCTTCTCCCGAACTGCTCCCGCGTCATCGTGAAGATGGCGTCGATCATATCCGTCCGGAACGTCGCGTTCCCGGTGCCTTTCTTCAGGCGCTTTTCCTCCGCGATCTCACCGGCCGCGTCCATGATCGCAACCGCTGCCAGCGCCGCCTCAAACGGCCTGTCCGGCGCCGCTCCCAGAAATCCCCCGGTGAGAGTGCTCAGCATGCAGCCGCTTCCGGTGATGCGCGCCATCGTGGCGGCGCCGCCTCTGACAGCGGCACATGCCTTCCCGTCCGATACGACGTCGATGAGACCGGAGAGCACCACGACGCACCCCAGCCGCCTCGCAAGTCCTCTGACCAGCTCCTGTACCGCCATCAGATTATCTTCCGTCACGCCGTCTTTAACGCCTGCGTCAACTCCCCGGCCGGACGACCCCTGCCCGGCAAGCGCCCGGATCTCCGAGGCGTTTCCGCGGATTGCGGCAAAATGCACGCACCGCAGCAGCCTCTCTGAAGTCTCCCGGCGCAGGGCGGTTCCGCCGGCTGCCACCGGGTCGAGCACGACCGGAATGCCCAGCCGGTTGGCCTCTTGCCCGGCACTCACCATGGAGTCTGCGTATTCGATCGCCCCCATGTTGCAGACCAGCGCCTGCATGCGGCGCACGGCCTCCGCCGCCTCGCGGATGTCCATCGTCATGGCCGGCGACGCGCCGGCGGCAAGAAGAATGTTTGCACAGTCATTGACCGTCACAAAGTTGGTAATGCACTGAACGCCTGGATTTTCCCTCTGCGTCCGTTCATATATGCCATAGAGATCCATGCTCACCGCTTTCCGCCTGCCTGGTTCCGGGCGGCAGCCGTCTCCGGTCTGCCTGTTGTCAGCGCAGCCTGCATTCTGGCCAGCACTCCGGTCTTCTTCAGGATCAGGACAACCATGACGCCCATCGCCGCGCCCATCGCAGCCGACGGAATGTAGAACGGGATGTAGAACCACCAGTTCGGCTGTGTGACGCCGTAGAACTTCGTCATCAGCGGATAGGCCACGCTGCCGCCGATGAAGCCCGTGCCGAGCACCTCGCCGATGGCGGTCAGGAAGACGTTGTGGAACCGTCTGTACAGAAGTCCGCCCAGAATCGGCCCGAAGATGGCGCCGACAACCGCCTGAATCGTGCGCCCGGTCATCATCCGCAGGATGCCCGCCAGAAACGCCGCCGCGCAGGCATACCACGGCCCGAGAAGGACAGCCGCGATGACATCGACAAAGTGCTGGAACGGCGCCATCTGCGGGAAGTATACGAATGTGCTCAGGACAAATGCCAGGCACCCCAGCATGGCTGTGAGAACCATCTTCCGGATCGTGACCGTATTTCTGTCATTCATGATTTGTCCGCCTTTCTGTGCTTTCCCGTCTTGAACTCCATGGTCATGACGCCCTTCGGCGCGTAGTTGATCTTCACGTAACTCATCACCGACGGCGCGCCGGCGTCGATGCAGATCTGCTGACAGTTCTTCACGATCTCCATCAGCTGGTCATAATCGCCTTCCATCACCGTCTCAAATGGGTCTACCTCCATGTGGACATTCTGACTGCGGATATACGCAATCACTGCATCCACAATCCGGACGGTCTCCTCGTTGGTCGCCACCTTGGGCAGCACCTGAATCGCCACGCTCGCATTCATCTTCTCTTTCCCTCCTTCTTTCCGCCGGGACTTGTGCACATAAGAAAATCCGGGCGCTGCCTGCAAGGAGCGTCCGGACATAAAAGTCTGTATAAAAGCATCCCTACGGCAGCATTATCCGCATCAGGTCAACGGGTCGAAGCATCCGCTCTTCCTCTCAGCCCCGCGGTTTTCATAAAGGGGCTCCCCGGCTGAATTATGTCTATTATAGCGCAGGACTTTAAAAATGCAATGTCCTGATGCCTCACCAGATGTCTCAGATGAAACAGCAAACCGGATATCCGCCGGTCATGCAGACCAGGCACAGCGCGATCTGCAGCAGCGTGCCCGCCACCTGACTCCAGCCGGTGCGCCCGTATTGTTTCTCGCCCGTGGAGGCGTATGTCCCGCCGCTGCTCAGCTGTCTGTAGAGCTGCTGGTACGCCTGGTTGTCCGGGTCCATCTGTACGGCCGTGCTGGCGTGCTGCAGCGCCCTGGCCTGATTGCCGGCCATGGAATTTGCCTGGGCGCTCAGATAGTACCAGCGCGCGTCCAGGGGCTGGATCTGCGACAGCGTGTTCAGAGCCTCCTGCCAGTTCCCGCTGCGTATGTAGTTCTGCGCCGCCCGAAGCCGCATGGACGTCTCGTCATTCCCGTTCATCTGCTCTTCCTGCCAGGTGCCGTTGCCTCCGAAACCGCCGAATCCCCCGAAGAACGGACCGAAGGGACCATATCCCCACCAGCTGCCCTGACTCTGCCCGCCGTACTGCGGGCCGCTCTGACTGTATGGCCCGTCTGAGTATCCTCCGCCGTAGTTCTGCCCGCTGCCGCCCTGAGGGCCGCTTCCGTATCCGCCCCCGCCATACGGGCCGTACGAGCCGCCTGTCTGATAGCCGCCATACGCCGAGCTGCTCCCGTAGGTACGCTCGTGCATAATCTGCGTATAGGCCTGCTGCACCTCCTTGAACATCTCCTCGGCCTGCGCCTTGTTGGGATTGTTCACATTGGCATCCGGATGATACTTCCGGCTGAGCTTCCGGTAGGCTTTTTTTATTTCCTCCTCGGAGGCATCCCGGGACACCCCGAGGACATCGTATGGATCTCTCATCTCTGCTCTTTTCTGTGGCGTCTTGCCCGGAAGGCATTCGGGCGTGTCCACACGCCGGCGTACAGTATATTCCTGAGGATCGGGACATATTCGACAATGGGAAGAAGGCTGAAAAGGCGCACCGCGTCGCCCATCACGCCATTAAGGATGGAGAACACCATGTCCTCGTACGCCGCATCCGTGTCCGCTCCTGCTCTGAGAGCGCTCAGGATGTTGAAGCGTCCTTTCTTTTCGTCCTTTTCCCGGTCCTCGAATGCATCGGCAAGGTAAACAAACTTTCCGAGGCACATTCCTAAGTCCCGCAGCAGCTGCTCCCACTCATCGGATCTCCACGCGATGACCTCGGCAAAGACCTGACCGTACAGCCCTGCCGTCCGGTCGATATCCGTGTCGCCTCTGTCCTCCGCCGCGTACAGCCTGCCGAGACTGTCCTGGATATTTGACACTTTCCCGGGGTATTTCTCCCGGATACCCGGCAGAAATCGTTCGAGCGCCAGCGCCTCCCGGTGTCCGGCCACGCTCCCGTCGTCCTTCCAGTCGTCCATACACTTGTCATAAGAAAGGAGGATGTTCATGTCCGCAGCGTAACCCGTCGCCACGGAAATCCTGTGCTCCCGCTGCTTAAGCGGGTGAATGGCACACCGCTCTTTCGAAAGGCGGATGTCCGGCTCGTAGAGCGCCGTGAGCAGCAGGGCGATAAAAGTCATGTCGTAGTTGAGCGTCATCTGGCCGGCACGGCCGTACCGCTGCTGCAGCTCGCCGCACAGACCGCAGTAAAAGGAGCGGTAGCACGCATAATCCTCTTCTGAGAGCGACTGTCGGTTGATGATGATATATCCTGTCAAATGCCGCCTCCATGCCTCATTTAACTGCGTAGACAATTGTAAACGGACGGAAAAAGTATTGTCAACGGCAGGGACATTATTTAAATCTGAATTATTGGTAAAAAAAAAGCCCTTCAGCCTGGGCATCTCCCAAACCAAAAGACTTACAAGTGCACCACCAGGGGCTCGAACCCTGGACACCC
>DGVL01000040.1:0-10186 GCA_002394965.1 Lachnospira sp. UBA4285 | reverse complement strand
AGTCAGGTGCTCTACCAACTGAGCTAGTGGTGCGTCCCGTTGATTCCTCTCGGCAACCAACGAATGCCATTATAAGCACAGCAAAAAGAAAATGCAAGTACTTTTTTACGCAATTTTTAAAATTTTACTGTGGCGCGCCTTTCCTGTCCGGCGCCTCGATGATGAGCTTCCCGATGGGATTACCCCGGGAAGAGAACTTCTCCTCATACTCCGTCATCACATTGCCCTCCGCGAGAACCGGATCAGCGTGCAGATCTCTGGTCACGGCCAGAATCTTCCACCCCGCCTCCGCGGCACTCTCCACAGAAAAATCAAACAGTCCCATGTTGTCCGTCTTGAACTCGATTCTCACGTGCTCACGGCCGACCGCCGCAAAGCGGCCAAGGAAAGTCGTCGATGTCAGGCGGCGCTTAGCGTGCCGATCCTTTGGCCAGGGGTCCGAGAAATTCAGGTAGATCCGGTCCACCTCCCCCGGCGCGAACACCTCCTCAATCTGCTCCGCGTCCATGCGGATAAAACGCAGGTTGGGAAGCTGTTCCTCCTCCTGCTTCTGCACGCCCCGGAGCAGCACACTCGAGTATTTCTCGATTCCTATATAGTCGATATCCGGGTGCAGACGGGCAAGCGTCTGGATAAACTGCCCCTTGCCCATGCCGACCTCGATATAAAGCGGCGCCCGGTTCCCGAACTCCTCCCGCCAGTGCCCTCTGTGCTCCTGCGGCTCTGTATACACATACGGGCTCGCCACCATCTCCTCGCGCGCGCCCGGAATATTCCGAAGTCTCATCTGCCCGTTCCTTTCAACGAATATCAGAAGTCTTTCATCCTCCCGGCTATTATACGGTCTGCCGCTTCCCATGGCAAATGCATTCGGACCGTGATATGATGGCATTGCAATTTTTTAAGGCTGTTTCGGAGAATCCATGCTTACCATGTCTAAAAATGTTTCAAGGCGCACCGGCGCCTTTCTGTGTGCACTGATCCTGATCGTGCTCACGGCCTTCCCGGCCGTGCCGGTATCGGCCGCTTCCACCGCCCTTGACAGCGAAGGGTATCCGGTGGCGCCGGACCTGGTCTCGGAGAACGCAATCCTGATTGACGCCGACACCGGCGCGATCCTCTACGAGAAGAACGCGCGGGAGAAAAGCTATCCGGCCAGCACGACGAAGATCCTGACGGGGCTTCTGGCGTGCGAAAACGACTCGCTTGGCGACACCGTCACCTTTTCGTCAGCGGCAGCGAATTCCGTCCAGTACGGAGATTCCACGCTGGGATTCAAAACCGGCGAGCAGGTGACCGTGGAGCAGGCTCTCTACGGACTCCTGCTCTACTCGGCCAACGAGATGGCCTATGAGCTTGCCGAGTACACGGCGGGAAGCCTGAGCGCATTTGTCGACATGATGAACGCGCGGGCGCAGGCCGTGGGAGCCACGGACACGCACTTTGCCAATGCCAGCGGCCTGTACGACGCCAATCACTACACGACCGCCTACGACATGGCGCTCATCGCGCGGGAGTGTTTCAAGAATCCGACTTTCATGCAGATCGACCAGACCACATACTACGAGATCGGGCCGACCAACAAGACCGACGAAACGCGGCGCTTCAACAACCGCAACAAGCTGCTCCCGGGGCTCTCCCACGGATATGCGTACTGCACGGGCGGAAAGACCGGGTACGTGGACGAGGGCGGTGACACCTACGTCGGTTCCGCCGAGAAGGACGGAATGCGGCTGATTGTGGTCCTCTTCCGCTCCACCGAGGACGGCCGGTTTGACGACGCGCAGGCCCTGTTCACCTGGGGATTCAGCGCATTCACGCACTACCCGTTAAGTGACATCGCGTCCGCCGCAAACTTCACCGGCACAGATTTTCTCAAGAGCGCCGCTTCATCAGGCGCCGGCAGCTTCGGATTCACCACATCCTACATCACAGCGCCGGCTGGCACCGACCTGAAGAGCGTGACGATGTCATCTGAAGGCAGCGGGGACTTCGACGCGCTCAGCAGCATAGCCTCGCCGGTCACCTTTATGCTCGGATCCCACACCGTGGGGACTTCGACGCTGCGCCTGAACGCCGGCGTATCTTCCGCCGGTATCGTGCTCCCGGATGATCTCCCGGCAGCGGACGTCACAGCCGCCGCCCCTTCCACAAGAGGCAGCTTCGTCATAAGCCTGTGGATCCCCGTCATCGCCGCCGTCTGGTACCTTGTATACCGCTGGCGGAAAGCCGCAAAGCTGCGGGCGCAGCGCCGCAGCCAGATCATAGAGCTGCGCCGCAGAAGAGAGCGGGATTCCCGCAGAACGCGCCTCTGATACCTCCAGGGACTGCACCCGGGCGCCGGTCATCCAACCTGAAAAGCACCGCAGAGAGCCAGACTTTCAGCCTCCCTGCGGTGCTTTCTTTGTTTTTCACGGTGTTTCCATGCCCGGTCTTATCAGGATTTCTTTCGGGCCGGACGCTTTCTGCCCGCTGCAGGACTCCGCTTTGAGGAGCCGCCCTTGTCAGCTCTATCTTCCGTCTCGTTCTTTCTGTTCGTCGTGGCGTCAAACTCATAGACCGCCACCCCGAATGGCGGGAGATCCAGAAGCAGCGACTGCTCCTGTCCGTCGCAGTCGCCCGCATCCGTCATGAGCTGTTTCTTCTGATGCTTTTCGTCGTTCCCCAGAACCAGTCTGTAACTCCCCGGCACCGGCGCGCCGACGCGGAAGTTGTCGCGCTCTACCGGCGTGAAGCTGATGCAGAAGAGAAGATTCTTCTTTTTATCCGGATCCCAGCGCACCCAGCGGTAGACGGAGTTGTCCCGGTCGTCCGCGTTGATCCACTGAAATCCCTTCGGGTCATAGTCCGTTGCATACAGCGCCGCATAGTCGCGGTTCAGGCTCATGCAGCGCCCGACAAAGCTCTGCAGATCCCTGTGGCTCTCGTCGTCAAGCAGATACCAGTCGAGCTGATGCGCCTCCGACCACTCGTTCCACTGTCCGAATTCCTGCCCCATGAAAAGAAGCTTCTTGCCCGGATGACCCGCCATATAGGCGTATCCCGCCTTCAGATTGGCGAATTTCTGCGCCCGGTCGCCCGGCATCTTCCCGAGCATCGAGCACTTCAGATGCACGACCTCATCGTGGGAGAGGACCAGCACAAAGTTTTCACTGTAGGCGTACATCGTCGAGAACGTCAGTTTATTGTGGTTGAACTTGCGGAAGTACGGATCCAGCTTCATGTACTCCAGGAAGTCGTGCATCCAGCCCATGTTCCACTTATATGTAAACCCGAGACACTCACCGTCGTCAGGATCTCCCGTGACATTCGGCCAGGCCGTGGACTCCTCGGCGATCGTGACCGCCTGCGGGTAGTTCTCCCGGATCATGTGATTGACGTGTTTTAAAAAGCTGATGGCTTCCAGGTTCCCGTTGCCGCCGTAGCGGTTCGGAACCCACTGGCCGTCGGACCTCCCGTAGTCCAGATACAGCATGGATGCCACCGCGTCAAACCGCAGCCCGTCGACATGATACCGGTCGATCCAGAAGCCGGCATTGGCGACGAGGAAGTTGATGACCTCGTTCTTTCCGTAGTCAAAGACCTTCGTGCCCCAGTCCGGGTGTTCGCCCTTGCGCGGGTCCGCGTACTCATAGACACAGCTGCCGTCAAACTCGGCCAGTCCAAACGCATCCTTCGGGAAATGCGCCGGCACCCAGTCCAGAATCACGCCGAGCCCCTGTGCGTGCATGTAATCCACAAAATACATGAAGTCCGCGGCGCTCCCGTAGCGTGCCGTCGGCGCATAATAGCCGGTCACCTGGTATCCCCAGGACCCGTCATACGGGTACTCCGCGATCCCCATCAGCTCCAGATGCGTGTAACCCAGCTTCTTCACGTAGTCCGCCAGAAGCGGCGCGATGTCGCGGTAGTTCATGTACCCGTTCTCCGTGCCGTTTTCTTCTGTGCGCCAGGATCCCAGGTGGCACTCATAGATATTCATCGGTGAGCGCAGGTGGTCTTCCTTTTTCTTCCTGGCGATCCACTCTGCGTCGTGCCAGTCATAGCCGGAAAGCTCTGTCACGACCGAAGCCGTGTCCGGGCGCAGCTGTGCCTGATTGGCATACGGATCAGCCTTGTACAGGGCCCTGCCGTCCGCCGAGATGATCAGGAACTTGTAGAACTGCCCCCGCTTCACGCCTGGCACGAACAGATCATAGATGCCGCCGTCTGATACCGGCTTCATGTCGTAACCGTATCCGCTCCAGCCGTTGAAATCCCCCACGACGAAAACGTCCCGCGCTGTCGGCGCCCACACGGCGAAATAGCAGCCCGCCTCACCGCTGCGGGAGCAGAGATGCGCGCCCATCTTCTCATAGATCTTGTAGTTTGTCCCCTGACCGAACAGATAGGCATCAAACTCCGTGATCTTCACATCATTTAAGTCACGTACCCCGCCCATATCCATGCGAAATCCGCCCTTCTTCTGGTATCAGGCCTGTGATCCGCGGAAAATACGCCACTGCTGCGGCTCCCATCCGTCTTTCTCACGCCCTGCTTCTTTCGTGATATTATAGCACAGCGTCATGCGGGTGTGCTATACTCATATTCCCGGGCGCACCGCCGCTTTCCGGTGTGCCTTCAGGTCTTATTGCATGGAGGAGGAAATCCGGTATGTTTTATCTTTTGTTTCCGCTGGCCAGTCTGCGCGCCATGACGGCGGGGGCCGTCATCTTTGCCGGTCTGCTGACACTTGTCGCGCTGGGATGCCTGAAGGACAGGCTCCCGAAGGATGGCGGGCGGGAATTCGCCGTGAACGGCGCAAAGTCCATCGGCAAGCCGCGGGGCGCAGGCCTGATTCTGATATTCGTCTTCGTGATCAGTGCGCTCTTGTTTCTGCCGGCAAGCCCGGAGCTTCTGATCTACCTGGTTCTGGCTTTCGTGGAGATGCTCTCAGGGTATTTTGACGATGCTTCCGACAAGCCGTGGGGGCGGCTCGTAAAGGGACTTCTCGACTTCGGCGTGGCGCTCGTGTGCGCTCTGACCTGGCTTGCGAACAATCCGTCCACCTTCCGGATCGCCGTGACCGGAGCCACGGTCACCATCCCGCGGCCGGTATACGCCTGCCTCATCATTCTGCTCATCTGGGCCTCCATCAACGTAGTCAACTGCTCGGACGGCGTGGACGGTCTGTGCGCTTCGCTTTCGGCCGTGACGCTGTTCTGCGTTTTCCTGATCGCGCAGCAGCTCAATCAGGACGGCACCTACAGCCGGTTCGTTCTGATCCTGATCGTCGTGATTCTCGCCTATCTGTGGTTCAACTCGTCCCCGAGCGTCCTGCTCATGGGCGACGCAGGGTCCCGCTCCATAGGATTTCTCATCGCGCTCTCCTTCCTGAAGCTCGGCTATCCGCTGCTGTTCATCCCGCTGACGATTCTCATGATCCTGGACGGAGGTCTGGGACTCGTGAAGATCACGCTCATCAAAGTCACCCACCGCAATCCCCTCGGGAGAGTGCGCACGCCGATCCACGACCACTTCCGCAAGAACAAAGGGTGGTCGGACACACAGGTCGTGGCGCGCTTCACCGTTCTTCAGGCCCTCATCGGCCTTGCTGTCATCTGTGCCTTCTTCTGAGCGCAAAAAAAGGCTCCTTGTCAGGAGCCTTTTTCAGGTGATATGTTCTGCCTGGCGGCCGCTTTTCCGGCCGTCTTCTTTTTTTGCTGCTTCCTTTTTTGCTTCCGCTGCCTTTCTTCGCATTCGCTCCGCCTCCTTCTCCTTGCGCAGGCGGATCATGGCGGCGCCCTTCTCATCGGTCTGCTTCAGAATCCGGATGCCGTAATACAGGCCGCCTGGCGCCTGTCTCACCCGGAAACGTCCCTTGATAAGCCCGTGCTCCGGACAGGAGAAGAGCCCGTAGGCGTGCCCCTGGTTGTCCACAAACCAGCGGATCTTCTTCGCGAGCGGCTTTCCGCAGATGTAGCAGCGGGCCTGATGCAGATCCTTGTTCTTCATGGCATTCTCCCGCTCCGTGAATCCGCGCGTCACGTACTTCTCATAGGTGCCGAAATTCAGGCGGAACTCTTTTCCCCGGCTGTCCGGGATCCGGTACAGATCCACGCTCCTGTAGCGCCCGAAGCGATCAAGATCGATCGTCTGGAAGATGTCTGCCGTGTAGCGCGCGTCCGCGATGGCCCGGTGAAAATGTCCCTCCATCTTGTCAAGCCCCAGATCCCGGAAGGCATTCTCAAGGCTGGAGCGCTTTTTGCCGTCCTGATACTGCAGACTGTAGAGCTTCTGCGCGTCCAGATACAGAAACGGCATCGGGAAGCGGTTGGGAATCCGGTAAAACGCCATGTTCCGCTCCAGTTCCGTCAGATCTCCCGGTCCCCACGTGACGAATGTCGGATCCTCTCCCGCGAAGGCCAGAAACTCCCGGCAGACTTCCGGGAACGGCTGTCCTTTTTTCAGATCCTTCATCGTATAGGAGAGCATCCGGCGCACCTGGTAGTGCAGAGCGTGATAGACCTTCGGCCTGATGAGCGCCGAGAACTCACCGTCAGGCTTCAAGTCCTGTGTCAGGCGTATGGCGCCGATCTCGATAATCTCAAAAGGAAGGGCGGGATTTTGTTTCTCCCGCCCCTCCGGACACTGGTTCCATTCCAAATCAAAAACAATATAGTTCATATGTGCGTCGCACGGCACGGATCACTTCTGGTCCCTCTCTGCAAGCAGATCGCGGATCTGCGTGAGCAGTTCCTCCTGCGTGGGGCCAGCCGGCTTCTCCGGCTCTTTCTCCTTGTTCTTCTCTGCCAGTGCCTTCAGTTTCGCCTCGGTGCTGTTGAAAGCCTTGACGATGATAAAGAGCACCAGCGCCATCAGCAGAAAATTGATGACGGCATTGAGGAAATTCCCGATGTTCAGGTACGAGTCGCCGAGCAGATGGACCTTTATCGAGGAAAGATCCGTGCCGCCGAACAGCCCGAGAATCGGGTTAATGATGTCCCCTGTCAGCGAATCCACGATCGTCTTGAACGCACCGCCGATGATAACGCCGACTGCCATGTCCAGCACATTGCCTCTGGCAATAAATGCCCGGAACTCTTCAAAGAACTTCTTCATCTTATTTTCCCTCCTCTTCTGCCACAGGTTTTCCCAACCGGCAGGAAGCTTACGCCTCCTGCCTATTATTTCACAGACGCACATGCTTTCTCAAGCTCTTTGATCACGATTTTCAGCGCCTTGATCCGGGCATACTTCTTGTCATTGCTCTCCAGGATATGCCAGGGCGCAAATTCCGTGCTGGTCTTCTGAAGCATCTCGTTGACGGCGCCCTCATACAGATCCCACTTCTCCCGGTTGCGCCAGTCCTCGTCGGTGATCTTCCACTGTTTCTCCGGTGTGTTCTGCCTTTCTGTGAACCGCGCCAGCTGGGTCTGCTTGTCGATCTGGACCCAGAACTTGATGATGACCGCCCCCCAGTTGTGCAGTTCATACTCGAACTCGTTGATCTCGTTATAGGCGCGCTGCCAGTCATTCTCCGAGCAGAACCCCTCAAGTCTTTCCACCATCACGCGGCCGTACCAGGTGCGATCGAAGATGGTGATGTGACCGGTCTTGGGGAGTCTTGTGAAGAAACGCCACAGGAAGTGGCGGGCCTTTTCGTGCGGCTCGGGGCTTGCGATCGGCTCGACCACGTACCCCCTCGGGTCCAGGGCCCCGGCGATCCGCTTGATGTTGCCGCCCTTTCCGGCCGCGTCCCAGCCCTCATAGCCGATGATAACCGGTATCTTTTTGCGGTACAGCTCGTAGTGAAGCTCCCGCAGCCTCTTCTGGAGCCGGTCCAGTTCCGGCTTGTACTCCGCCTCCGGGATCGTCTTGTCAAGCGGAATGTCGGAGAGTTTCGGAGCCGGCAGCAGCCGGAACGGATTCTGACGGATCGGAGCAGCCACATCGGAGTTGCGCAGCGCTGTCTCAATTCCCTGATTCAGATAGTTCAATGTCTGAAGTTCTGCCCATTTCCGGTCTGTCGCATCGATGATATACCAAGGAGCTGCGGGAGAGTTTGTATCCTCCAGATACCGGTCGTACACGCTGAGGCACTCGTCGTAGTGCCGGTTCTCCCACAGGTCGTCCTTGTCGACGCGCCACGCGGTGTTCTTGTCCGCCAGAAGCTCCTCCAGGCGCTTTTTCTGTTCCTTTTTTCCGATCTGGAAGAAAAATTTCAGGATCAGATACCCGTTGTCGCACAGCTGACGCTCGCATGTGTTGATGCTGCGGATGCGGCTGCGGTACGTCTTCTCATCGTACTCGCCGCCAAGCACCCCCTCTGTCACCTCTTCCATGTAACAGGTGTCAAAGAAGCGGAACTTTCCGGCCTCCGGTATCTGAACGAAGTACCGGTAGAGGAAAGGTTCCCGCCTGTCCTCTTCCGTGGGCTTGTCCATGTTGACGACCCGGAAGAACCGCGGGTCGATGTTGCGGATGATCTTTCCGAGGACACTTCCCTTGCCGGCGGCGCCCCAGCCCTCAATGATCACGATGACCGGAAGCTTCGCCTCCTTGACCTTGATCTGGAAGTCCTCCAGTTTCTCTCTTGCCGCGTCAAGCTCTGCCCGGATGGTCTCTTTATCCGGCGCGCCCGGCATGGCCGTTTCCTTTATCATGGCTTGCCTCCTTCCCGGCAGGCTCTCACCATAAGACTGCCGTTTCAACAAATGGTTTACACGTATTGTAATCCCGAAATCTTTTTCCCACAACAATATGCGCCTTCCCGGGAATGTTTCCCGGAAAGGCGCACAGAATCAGGAATTCAGGTCCTCCTGGATCTTCGGAAGGGTATAGTCCCAGTCCGGAATCAGGATTTCATTTTCACTCGTGTAATGGTTGTCGTACGGAACCCGTTCCTGTACGATCTGGTAGTTCTTGTACTGCGTGATGCCGGCGAGCTGCGAGAGCAGGTCAGTCTGACTCAGATCGTGGGTTACATGCGGAAGAATCTCATCCGCGTACTGGGAAAGCTGCGTCAGGCTGGCGCCGGTAAGCTTGCCCATCAGCTGGGTAAGTACGTCGCGCTGCCGCTGAGTCCTCTGGAAATCCGCATTGCCCACATACCGGATCCGGCTGTAGGCGACCGCCTGAAGCCCGTTCATGTGGGTCTGACCGCCCGAGCTGATGTAATAATCCTGCGGATTTACTCCCTGGAGGCTGCACAGCTCGTCCAGATACATATTCAGGACCTTCACTTCCGCGTCCTGAAGGTCTATATCCACGCCGCCCAGCGTATCGATGATGCTGGCCATGTCGAGGAAATCCACCGCCGCATAGCTGTCGATGTTCACTTCGTAGTTCTTCTCGATGGTCGACATCAGAAGTCCCGGGCCGCCGAGATTGTTGGCCGCGTTGAGCTTTCGCACGCCGTACCCGTCGATATCCGCGTACAGATCGCGCATGAAGGACATCATGTGAATCTTTTTCGTGTTGTGGTTGACCGAGAGCAGCATCATGACGTCGGAATTGCCCTTGATCTGATCCTCCCGGCTGTCCACGCCGATCAGCAGGACGTTGTAGACACCGCTCGTGGACGCCACATAGTCCGGATAGTCCGAGTCTCCGTCGTCGCTCTCCACATCCGCCACATTCAGGAAATTCATCTTCGAGTAGTAATGCTCAAAGAGCATGTAGAAAATCCCGAACAGAATGACCAGCACCAGGATGATGGAGAGGATCACCGTCATGATGATCTTCCGTCTCCTCTTTTTTCTGCGCTTCAGCTGAATCTGCCGGATCTTCCGAGCCCGCTCCTCGTCTGTCATGCGTTTGTTTCCTTCCTTTTTCCGAAAAAAAGCCGGAGCCTCTCCGGTCCTTGGTATTTTATCTTTACATATTAAAGGACCGGGAGCGCATTTGTCAAATTCCATGCGGATCCCGGTCCTTTAGTTTTAGTCTCCGGCGGCGGTACTCACGACGCGTCGCCGGCCTTCATGCCTGTGTAGAGCTGGTAGTAGCGGCCCTTCTTCTCGAGCAGCTGTTCGTGATTGCCCCGCTCGATGATCTGCCCCTGTTCCAGCACCAGAATCTGATCGGAGTTGCGGATGGTCGACAGGCGGTGCGCAATGACGAATGTCGTCCGTCCCGCCATCAGCCGGTCCATGCCGTCCTGCACCAGTTTTTCGGTGCGCGTGTCGATGGAGCTGGTCGCCTCGTC
>DGVL01000043.1:19122-43703 GCA_002394965.1 Lachnospira sp. UBA4285 | reverse complement strand
CTTTTTATTAGCAGGCTATTGTTCAGTCATCCCTTCTTCTGTGCAGGCAGTGCGCCTTGTCATCATACATCTTCCGATCCGCCCGGGTAAGAAGAGCATCTATATCCAGCTTTCCCCCACGGCTCATGGCATATCCGATCGCCATGCTGATACCGTTCAACTGCGCCTTCTCGCGGATATGACGGACGAGGAGCCGAATGTCCTCTACTTCCATGTTCTCTGTCAGCGTGATAAATTCATCTCCTCCGGTCCGGAAGACATACTGCCTTCCTGCGCATTCGCACAGGATCCGGGCCGCCTCACAGATCAGAACATCTCCCGCATGATGCCCCTGCGTGTCATTGATCCGCTTCAGTCCGTTCAGATCAACGGAAATCACACCAAGAGGCCCGCTGTCGTTCAGGGCCTTCATCTGATGTTCCAGTCCCCACCGGTTCCTGACACCTGTCAGCTGATCCCGGACACTCTGTTCCTCGAGCTTGTGAAGACTGTTCCGGTTGCGGATCATGACAGCGATGAAATCCGTCAGTGTGGCCAGAAGGAGGCTGCTCCGCCGGAATGTATCCTTCGAAGGATTAACCACCATAGTAAAACCTTCCGTGCGGTCCGGCAGAATCAGCTGTCCGGAGACAAAGCTGTCCGCCCCGTATATCTGAAGCGAGAAATCCGGGTTCTCTTTCCGGAACTTTTCCATGTCGCTGACAAACACCACATGATGCAGGTTGAATTCTTTGTACAGTGCCTGCAGACCGCTCCGGGAGATACTCTGCAGCTCTTTTTTCAAAGGCAGAATTCCGGGCGCCGTCCACTCATAGGTGGCACTGACCGTATTGTCCTGCCGCTCCTCAAAGATCAAGAAGCGGTCCGGGCGCAGATTTTTCGAGATACATTCAAGTATCCTGCCAATTCCCTGGTCAGGGTCCTCCTCTTTCATGCCGACAGAGATGGCTTCATTGGCACGCATCTCCTGATAGATAAGCTCGTGCTCTTTTGCCATTGAGTTGATATATTCATCCGTATTGGCAGCAACGGTAAACCGCACGACCCGGTTTTCCCATTGAATCAGGCAGGTTCGGATCAGCAGATTCTCTCCGTTTCTGCGGCACAGGTGCGGGATACTGCAGAACCTGTCCTGACGCAGAAGAACATTCGGACAGCCTTCGCATGGCGCCTGGTTTTCTTCGAACACGCGGTAACACCGCATGTCTTTCAGAGGCGCGTTCAGTCCTATCCCCACGCTCTTTCTCGCTGATGCATTCATATAAATCAGTTCGTAAGTCACCGGGTCACTGATCGTCACGCGCTCCGGTACGGATTCAAGCGCATCTCTTCTGATAATTACGCGGTCTCCCGTATAAGCCTTTTCTCCGTACACCTGTCTTTCCACACTGTTGATGCGCCGCATCAGAAGCTGGAACAGATCGTCCAGGCTGTCTGCTTCCGAGCCGAAAGCGCTGACCGATGTCAGGGCAGGGGCTGCATAGTTTCCCGTTTGTTTCCAGAGCGCCGAAAGAGAATCGGCTATGGCTTCTATCTTCGTCGCGATATCCGTTTTCTTTTCCCGCAGGCAGAAGCAGAGAAAACAACAGAGTCCGACACGCGCGATCGCCCATCCGGGTGTGAACGTGGCGCGCAGCGCATGTGTGATCTCCTTCATTATGGCAGAAGCTCCCAGTGGATCCTCCGCTCTACTTCCGCGAATGCGGGAACATCCATCAGGATTCCCACATAATCCGTGCCTTTGAGGCGATACTGATCTGCATACGTCAGACCGGCTTCGATCGCTCCCCGGTATGTGAGAAGTCCTGTCTGTGGATCTGTAAGGCCCAGTTTTCTTTCCTGCTCCTCGTTATGGAAATTCGCGCTCTCAAGCATCCCCAGCGCACCGATTTCCTCATTATTCCGGTAAACCGGCGACCACCCGACGCGGACCTTATGCTGCCGTCCGGAGAGCAGCACGCTCTCCATGGTAAATGGCTGCTTTTCGCCCTCCTGCAGTACTTTGCGCTCCGTCTCGGTCAGAGCAGACTGATCGACGATCCAGCCCATATCCGCCTCGGTTCTCCCGCAGAGCATAGATTCATCCGCAATACCAGTCAACTTTAGGAAGGCGGAACTGGCTCCCTGAATCCGCCCTTCCCGGCTCTTCCAGAAGAAAGGATACGGTGAATCAGAACAAAGCGTCTGAAAGAGACTCCTTCCCGGCTGCTCATCCGTATCTCCGCAGCATGTACTGCCGCATGCGCGCACATTAAAAGAGCGGCAGAAATCAGGAAGCAGACGGTCGCGGTCGCGCTTCTTTTCCCACAGATCTTCTCTCTCACAGATCAGAATATTTTTCGCCCGGCTCTTATAGATCAGAAGAGCCTCGAACACGGTCCAGTGATAGTTTCCGTCTTCATGCCGCACCCGGACGACTTCCGATATTCCACCGCCGCTCGTATTCACCGCTTCCTGCTCAAGGGTTTCCGGGCGGAGAGATGTCAGGAAGCGCTGCCGGTCATCCGGATGAACCCGTTTTTCGGCATACGAAGCCAGTGAAGAAGCTATACCCTTGAATATCTGATCCGCGTGTAACTCCGGATGCCTGCACTGCAGAACCTGTATCTCGTCTCTTCCGCGGTCCAGCATATACAGTCCGTCATAGATGTGAAAAAGATTCCGCAGCTGATTGTCCAGCGACTTCACTTTCTGAAGTTCCGCCTTGGTACTGATATTGTACAGTGCTGCTTCACCGATCCAGTCGTGTTCCCCGCCCGCGATCCAGCGCACACTCGCCTTCATATACTGGCCGTTATCCACATAGACCATGCTCTCTTCCCGTCTTGAGCGGAACGCCCTGGAAAGGAGCTGGAGAAACCGGCTGCGCAGCGGATAGTCTTTGAAATGCAGATACAGATTGGCTTCCTCTATGCTTGAAGTCCCGGTGCTCCTCAGTTCTCTGCGGTAGGCGTCATTCTCTAGCATAAGCGTGGCCGCGCCTTCATGGAATCGGAACAGTGCCGTCGGAAGATCTGATGTCATGTTGACGCTGTCGGAAGCATCCAGAAGCCGGCACTCTTCCTGACTTTCCAGCTTCAGATTTTTCTCCTGAACATAGGCGAGGCAGCTCTCATATGGCATCGGCCGTCCGTAGTAGAATCCCTGGATTCTCGCGCACCCGATCTTCCGCAGGAAGTCAACCTGCTCCTTTGTCTCAACTCCCTCCGCCAGAGTCTGTACCCCCAGCATTTTGGCCATGATCACAATCGCCGTGATGATCTGCCGGCTGCGGTCATCAAATTGACTGAAAAACCCCATATCGATTTTGATCTCATCGAAATGATAATTGTGGAGAGAATTCAGAGAAGAGTATTCGCTTCCAAAATCATCCATCCAGACCTGGTATCCGGCTTTCTGAAACTGCCGGATCGTCGAGATCATACTGCTGCGGTTGCGGATGATAACCCGCTCCGTGAGTTCGAAGCGGATGACACTGTGCGGCACTTTGTACTGACTGACAATTTTATCGATTGTGCGAAAAGGGTTGCTGCTTTCAAAATCACACCCGGACAGGTTGACCGAAACCGGAATCAGAGGAAGGCCGTTGTCCATCCGGTCTCTCAGGATTCCAAGCACCCGTCTCAGAACGAACTGGTCAAGCCGGTCGATGAGCGCAGCCTCCTCCAGAACCGGCACAAAGACAGCCGGTGAGATCATGCCCAGAGTCGGGTCATCCCATCGGGACAGCGCCTCAAATCCGCACAGACTGCCTGTGATCGTGCGGATAACCGGCTGCAGATACACCTTGATATAGCCCTTCTCAAGCGCCGAACTGAAGTTTCGGAGAACATACATCTTCTTGTCGATGACTTCACCCATAGCCGGTTCATATATCGCAACCGTCTGTCTGCCGTCCTGCTTTATGCTGTCGCAGGCAACTTTGGCAAAATCAAATGCGCGGTGAAAGGCATCTGCCATCAGCTCTCCCGATATCCGGCAGATCCCTGCCCGCATCCGGATTCCGTCATCACCGATATAGCGGTTGACTTCGCCGCAGATATACTCCAGTCTCGATGTCAGATCATCAGCGGGCAGAAAGGCAATAAACCGGTCGGCCGTCAGATGACCGGCAACAGCCCCCGGAAAGCACTGTGTTATGGTATCGGCGATCTTTTTCAGGCACTGATTGCCGCGGTGCAGGCCGTGAAGCCGGTTATATTCCCGGAAGTGGCTGACATCAAAATACACCGGGCAGAACTCGCTGAGTCTCCCCTCTCTTCTCAGAACGTCCGCCTGTTTCATGGCCGCGATGAAAAAGTCATGGGATCCCGGAAGATTCGTGTATCCGTCGGTCTTCCGAAGTTTCGCAAGCATCTCAGAAGAAAACAGCTCCAGAACGTACGCTTTCCCAAACGGCGTATCCTTCAGCCGGCTGATTCCCTCCGCCTTGCAATACCTCCCCTTCTTCGTGAGATAATGAAACCGCACGTGAAAGTATCGGCAGTCTGTGTGCTCTTCTTCCGCCATCGGGATGTAATCCGCCGCGGTCATCATGTTCCGATAGCTGCCAGAACAGAAGTCAAGGAATTCAGCTGCGGACTCACAGTCATACAGCCGGGCAGTCTGATCGCTGGCGAAGACAACTTTCTCAGAACCATCCGCCAGAACGATGCATACGCTTTCTCCAAGAAGTGCAACGCACTGACTCAACTGTTCCCGTATGCTGGCATCTACTTCAGACATTCCTGCTTCATTCCTCTCTTCATCGATCAGCGGCATCTCCCCTTCCCGGATTCTCCGGAATGCCGACTGTTTTTCAGTATACCACTGCCTTTCTCCGGAAAACAGAGCTCACCCGGTGAAACATCGGGCGGAAAGGCCGAAGGAAAAGCCAAATCCGGCTGAGTGCCCTGTAAAGTACTTCGTCTGTGCTGTGCATCTTCCCTTTTCGCACAAATCCCGTCAGCAGGCCGATGATCTGCTCCGGCGCGACGTTTTTCTCGATCTGTGTCTGATTGTCACCGATAAACCAGAACACGCCCTCTCCCACCCGGCAGATCCGGTGCAGCACAAGGATGCCCGATTCCCTGCGAAAGAGCGCGACCTCGCCGCATCGCAGCGACCGGACAGACCGCAGTCCACGCAGATCCTTCACATCCGGACTCACGCACTCCCGCACCGGCGCGATTACAGCCCAGTCGCGTCCCGGCACAAACATCGGGTACATGCTCCAGCCCGACGGTTTGACTTGTACCGGCGTCCCTTCCCTGAGAATCTGTTCCGGACTCATTTTTTGTTTTCTGCACATATCCTGCTTTGTCTCTGTTTCTGACATCTGCTCCTCCGGTCTGCACTGCGCCTGTGAGATAATCATTTTAACACCCTCTCTGGATTTTGTTGTACAATCAGAGCAATGATTTGACAGAACAAAGAGGGGGGACTCATGCTTCTCAGATCATCCTGCTATACAGCCGTATCCTTACACGGCGTCGATTACCTGCTTCCGTTCGGCCAGGCTATTGTCGATCAGAAGCGCGCCTTCCGGCTCGGCGGAAGCGGCCGCGCTCTCTGGGAACGCCTCGCAGATGCGCCGTCAGATAAAGCGCTGGTTGACGGACTGATCCGGGACAAGGAGATATCCGATGCTGACCGGCAGGAAGTCCAGAAAGAGATCGCAGAGTGGGTTTCCGGCCTTGTAAGCAGGAATCTGCTGCGGGAAGTCCCGGACTCCGTGGACAGTTCCGGGCGCGTCGGCCCTGCGGAATCTGTTGATGACATTGACCGCTTCCGGGAGTCCCCCACTGCCACGCTTCACATCGCGGGACTCACCGTTTCCCTGGAGGGATCATCTGACTTTTTCTCCGTGGATTTTGCGCCATTTGCCGCAGCGAGCGGCTGTGCAGACCGGCCTGATCAGCGCATCACCGTGACCCTGGCTTCTCCCCGCCCGCACCCCGGTGCCACCGTGCTGCTGGAGGATGATGATCTCTGCATCCTGGACGAAGGAGCAGCCTGGCGGATCCTCTATCCTTCCTCCTGCGTGCTTCGCATGGCCCGCGTCAGCCGCGACGGGACGCGCGCCGTTCTCCACATACAGCCCCGGATTTCGGACAGAAAAGAGCAGCTGCAGTACGAGGTGTTCCACGCCTGCCGTCTGTTCTTTCTGATCCGCGCCCGCGCTGCCGGCTGCTATGCACTGCACTCCGCCTCGATCCTCTACCGCGGGCGGGCCTGGCTCTTCTCCGCTCCCTCCGGGACCGGAAAGTCCACGCACACCGCGCACTGGGTGAAGCGCGGATGGGCAGAAATGATCAACGGCGATTTGAACCTGATCGCTCCGGCAAAAAACGGCATCTCTCCCTACGAAGTTCGGGGCATTCCGTGGTGCGGGACGTCCGGCATCGCCACGGCGAAGACCTTTCCGCTCGGCGGCATCATTCTCCTGCGCCGCAGCCCGGACACCGACACCGTCGCCGGTCTTTCCCCGGACGAGAAGCAGCTTAAGACCATGCAGCGCCTGATCACACCTTCCTGGACGAAAGAACAGCTCATGGACTGCCTGCGTTTTACCGGCGCTCTCACCGCAGCCGTGCCGGTCTGGCAGCTTTCCTGCACGGCCGGACCGTCCTCTGCCTGTGTGATGAAAAAGGCGATCGACGCATTCCTCGACGAACAGGCAGGGCACTTGTCATGAGAATACGGGAAAGAGCAAAGTTTTATGCACGGCGGATCCGCGAAGGGCGTCTGAAGCAGATGCGCCGGCAGATCCGCTGGATATACGGCTACGCGCGCCATTACTGGAAAGAGATGTGCTTCTACACGGTGCTCGGGATGGGCGGCGTTCTGCTCGGCCTCGTCTCAAGCCTCATATCCCGCGACATGGTTGACATCGTGACCGGCATGAAGACCGGTCAGCTTGCGCGCACGTTCGGATGGATGATCGGGATGTCTCTCGCTTCGATCATCGTCAACCAGATCACCAGTTATTTCTCCAACCGGATCAGCTACCAGGTGGATGCCGAGATCAAAGCCGACATCTTCGAGAAGATCATGGTCACGGACTGGGAATCGGTCACACAGTACCACACCGGCGATCTGCTGACCCGCTGGAGCAGCGACGCCTCGAATATTTCTTCCGGCGTTCTGAGCTTCATTCCAAGTCTGATCATCAACGTCTTCAAATTTGCGGGCACGCTGTGGCTGGTGATCCGCAGCGACTGGACATTTGCCGTGTTTGCGCTGCTGGGCATTCCCTTCTCCATGCTGATGTCCCGGACGCTTCTGACGAGGATGCAGAATCAGAATGAGAAAAACGCCGCCATGAGCGCGAAGATGTCCGGCTTCAATCAGGAGACATTCTCTAACATCCAGACGATCAAGGCGTTTGACCTGATCCACCGGTATATCAGCCGCCTGAAGGGCCTTCAGAAGGAATATATCGACATGCAGCTCTCCTACGCGCGGATGACAATGGGATCCTCCATCCTGCTCGGTCTCATCGGGCTCGCGGTCACCTACAGCAGCTACGGCTGGGGCATCTACCGTGTCTTCACCGGAGCGATCACATACGGCACCATGACGATGTTCCTGTCGCTTTCCGGGAACCTGACCGGTTCGGTCAACGCCCTGGCTTCCCTGATTCCGGGGCTCATCAGTCTCACGACTTCCGCCGGGCGTCTGATGGACATCGTCGAGATGCCGCGGGAGGACTACTCCCAGGCGGATGAAGCTTGTGAATTCCTCGCAAGCCACCGGGGAGACGGGATCGGCCTGGAGGTGAACGACCTCTCCTATGCCTACCGCACAGGAACCACTGTCTTTAAGGGCGTCTCTTTTTACGCGCGCCCGCATGAGATCATCGGCCTCGTAGGGCCGTCCGGCGAGGGAAAGACGACTATGCTGCGACTGCTGCTCGCCCTTCTCAAGCCTGCCGGCGGTTCTATCCGGCTTGTCGCGGGCAGGGATCGGATGCCCGTGACGCCGGCCACCCGGATCATGTTTTCCTGCGTTCCCCAGGGAAACACGATGTTTTCCGGCACCATCGCAGAAAACATGAGAAATGTAGCCCCCGGCGCGACAGACGAAGACATCATCGCGGCTCTGAAGCTCGCCTGTGCATGGGACTTCGTCAGTCGTCTGCCAGAGGGAATCCGCACAAAGATCCGGGAGCGCGGCGGCGGATTCTCAGAAGGGCAGGCGCAGCGGCTCTCGATCGCGCGGGCACTTATGCGGCACGCTCCGATCCTGCTTCTGGACGAAGCCAGCTCCGCCCTTGACGTAGCCACTGAACGGGAAGTGCTCCGGAACATCATGACCGATTCGTACCCGCGCGTTGTCATCGTGACGACGCACCGTCCGACTGTCCTTTCGATGTGCACGCGGGTGTACCAGATCCGGGATCTCACCTGCACGAAGCTGGACAGGGACCAGATCGAGAAACTGATTCGGGATTTTTAAGAAATGCGAAGATAAAAATAAGCGGCAGAAAGAGAGATCTCGTCTCATTCTGCCGCTGCTTGTTCATTACCACACGGAGTCTGACAGATGAACTGTCAGTCCGTAATTTTAACACTTGTGATTTCAAGACCAGAATCAGCCTGAACAACCAGGTCACCAAGGCCGATATTGTCGCTGGGATTCTGATGATAGTTGTAGCTGATTTTCAGCGTACTTGTCCCGCTTCCACTTTCTAGTGTCCCATTTGAGCTTGAGTACGTCACCGGCATGTTGAAGCTGATCGTCAGCAACTGATGCTCTTTTGTGTGATCTGCATTATGAACGCCGTTCACCTGAATCCGGTAATCACCCCGGCCTGTTTGCGGTGTCTGATGGATATTCGCGGTTGCCGTATAGCAGCCACTTGCGAGGTAAACGCCCTCGGCCAGATCTTCGGCTGTCATGATAACCGGTTTTCTATACATAAAACTCACCCCCTGGTACATATGCAATGATCCAAATCAAGCTTTTCCAACTTTCACAGAGACAATGTTGACGTCGGAGCCATTCACTTCCGCTGTGATTTCATGTGAAGCCGGAGCATTATCAATATAAATATCATAATTGATAGTTTCACCGCTCCGTACAAGATTTGACACCGATCCCCATGCATTGGTGGGGGCCTGATCGAATACGACAGACACCTTTATATGCTGGTTTGAATAATCAGCCGGAATAGTAATCGTAAATGTGACTTGCGCAGCTCCAGTCCAAGAATTAATGCTTTTTTTATTCCAAACAACACTTCCCGTTCCGCTGGCGGTATACACTCCCTCCGCCAGATCTTCTGTCTGTATAATCACTGGTTTTCTATACATATCTTTTGTTACCCCCGGGTAGAGCCTGGTCTTACTCATAGCTAGCATAGCACTGTAAACGGGTCGTGTAAAGCTGTCACTGCGGATTTCCGGGTTCCGTTTCAAACAGATGCAGCTGTTTCATGAACCGGCTCCGCTCCCCTGCCCGTCTCAGCGCGGCCCGGGCGGTTATCCCCCGGACCTTCCGGTTGTTGTACAGAAACCGCACCAGGGTGCGCGTCCAGAGAACCGGGTACAGGACAGGATACGCCGATGCTCCCGGGAAGTTCAGCTTCATGCGGTGGTGAAATTCCCGGATATAGTCCCGCACGCCTGTCCCCCGCAGAGTTACCATTCGGGTTTTATCCTCTTCCCCGAACTCCCCGCTTGAGAAGATCTCCCTGAGAAACGGGATGAACAGTGCCGGATCACTTGGGTGAAGCGGCTCTAATCCCGTAAGCCCGAGATACCGCGCACATACCGATGTGACCAGGTCGGAGAACCCGGTAAGCCCGCACGCAGTGACAAGCCTCTGATACGTGTCCCGGACTGTCTGCTTATCCGGAGCTGCATGATTCCAGAAGACGACCCAGTCCGCCAGCAGCTTCAGCCCGAACCCGGAGCGCAGAAAATGGTGCAGCATGTGCAGCAGAAGTGCAAACGCCTGACCGGCTCCCGAGAGGACCGTAATCTCCTGCCCCGCTGTGTTAACCGTCCGGGTCCGGAACACGCCGGAACGCTGGATCTCCCAGATTTTCTGATTGACCGCGTCATTATCCACCGGCTCCGTAAGAAAGGTGTGCAGCTCCAGCCGGATCCCGTCCGCATTTTCAAACACTACATGATTGGACGGAGCGTGGGTCATGTCCGGCCGGTACCCGATCTCTTCCAGAGCTGTCTGTGCCCTTCTCATCTGTTCTTTCAGAAAGGCCTTCTGCTGTTTCTCGCCGTCCGCCTGCTGCTGTATCAGAAAGAGATCCACATCCCCCGATTTCCGGTACTCGGGCACCGGGTACAGTGCTCCGACCCCGCCGCCTTTGAGCACCGCCGTCGGAAGTCCCGCTTTTTCAAGCGTCTTCTGTGCCCGCGCTGTCTCCCAGGCGAGCCGGATGTTCTGCCGGGCGCAGGTCAGCGTCACTTCCCGGATGCGATTCATCTCCTCCGGTCCGAGCCCGCTTTTCCGTTCGGACAGGACAGGGAACAGCAGCGGCAAGGCTGCGTGCCTTTGTGCGATTCCAATTACCCTGTCCCATTGAATGCCTTCAGCCACCGGCGCTTCTCCTCCCGTCAGCGCCTGGCGCAGAAGTGCGAGAACCATCTGCTCTTCCGCTGTCAGCTGCATGCCTCTCCCATTTTCAGCCGGTTTTCCCTTTTTGTATGCCGTCCGTCTCTCACCCCTTTTTATCTTCATGCCACATCACCGCTCGTATGCACTCTTCTCCGGGAAGACTTGTTCCAGCGCTGCCAGAAGTTCCCGGCGCACCATACCGGTATCAATTCCGGTCTGCCCAGGATCATTTATGCAGACAGACTTCACGCGGTGTCTCTTCAGGCAGCGATACAGTCTGCTGTTATCCTGGGCGATCTCAAAATACGCGCAGTCTTTTTTCACGTTTCCCGGCACGAATTTTCCCGTCTGTTTCTGCCATTCGCGGAACAGGTACTGTGTCACGTCATCGCGGCTCCGGAAGTGGTGGCCGGAAGTAGCCGCAAGTATCTGCGGCTCCAGTCTCCAGAGTTCCTCGAAGCAGCTTTTCAGGAGCGGCGAAGGCCCGTGCACCGTATAGAAGCCTGTATAAAGCGGAAAGAAACGTTCCAGCACATTGTAAAAAAAATACATTGGCGGATATCCCGCGTGAAAATAGGCCCCCGGGTGTTTCCGCATAGTCTCCCATTTGTCGAAATGCCGGCTTATCACGATCGAATCATTCAGCAGAATACATGACATGACCGGATTTTTCGGATTGGCCACCACCGGCTGCAGCGCAAGCATGTCCCTCGGGAGACCATTGACAAAGAAATCTTCTGGCCTCACCGGCGCGTCAAGAAGAAAATCATCATTAAAATAAATAAACTGCTCGGCCAGTCCCGGGATGCGGTGCAGATTCACTTCGATGGCATTTGAGTTAAATGTCGGCAGATCCTGTTCTTTCATGAATTCCCGATGCGCCACGATCTGAAGTTTTCCCGTGGTCTCGGAAAGCCATGCCGGCCTCTGCCCACAGGTCAGCAGATAAATCCGCCGCAGCCAGGGGGCATACCGGTCCAGACTGCGCAGCAGGAATCGCAAAGTGCCCCAGTCCCGGTAGCGCGCCGCGCTCAAATATGTATTCCACATTTCTGTCCGCTTGCCCCGGGCTTCTGCAGCGGCTCTGTTCTTTTCCCGAGCCCACTCCGGATCCGCACCGTCAACCCAGGTGATTACCGCGTCAATCGGCTGAGAAGACCGGGCACTCTTATCTGCTTTCACGTCGCCTTCCGCCTCCGCTTTCTTCCACATCCATGTTCTCCCGGATCTGCTGTACGATCTGCCTCTCCTCCTGCCCCTTCACGCGCAGACGGATTCCAACTGCCAGAACCGAAAGCGTCATGTGGATCATATACGCGCCCTGCCGCAGAATCCCGGTGTGCATGCTTTTTCCTGTCTCCCGCGGATACATAACCGCCGGGATCTGCCGGATCGTAAACTGCAGCAGGACCATCTGTGCCAGCACGTTGACGTCCGGATAGAGTGCATCAAAGTTCCCGTACATGGAGTAGTAGGCGAATGCCGCCCGGCTGAGTCCCTGAAGACCGGTGGTCGGATCGTAAAGAGTCTTCCTGAAGCCGGTGACATGCTGCAGAAGAAAACGGAACCATGCGTATGCCGCCCGCTTCAGCGGGCTTACCGGAAACGGGGCGCTGTCCGGCATAAAACGGCTCCCCAGCACAATATCCGGCTTCTTTTCTCCCGGTGCCGCCTCTGTCAGTGCCTGAAAGATGCGCGGAATGTTCAGTACGTCATGCTGGCCGTCCGCATCCATCTGTATGATATATGTGTAATTCCGCCTGACGGCGTACTTATATCCGGACTGAAGGCTGCATCCATATCCCAGATTATAGAGAGCAGTTATGTGATTGATACCGTGATTCCGCAGGAATTCCCCGGTTCCATCAGTTGATCCGTCATTCACCACCAGTATATCCGCAGGGATGGGCAGATCAACTGTATCCAATTCTTCAAACAATCCCTTGAGATTCGGTGCCTCGTTGTACGCCGGGATCAGAATCAGCAGTTTCGGTGATATATCGTCTCCCGTCACTCTATCGGACTTTACGTTGATCTTCATATAATTTTCTCATTCGTGCTGCTGATCTTCCAGCAACTCTGCGAAATCTCCCCCTCTGAAATCCTTTTTTGAAGCATTCTCACCCAGCTGCCTGGCATATTCAGGAGCCGCCAGAAGCCTTTCAACGGCATCTGCTATCTTTCCCGCCTCAAGCGGAACCACCAGACCGTCAGTACCGGCATCTACCTGTTCCCGGTTTCCGCTGACATCCGAGACGATCACGGGCTTCCCCAGAATCTGCGCTTCTTCGATCGCCAGACTTCTTCCCTCATAGCCGGTGCAGTGCACGTAGATATCAGCCTCCCGGAAGTACGGATAAGGATTCTTCTTCACACCGGGCAGGAGAAAGTCCCCGGACAGGCCAGCTTCCCGTATCTGCTTCTCCAGTTTGGCTCGATCCTCTCCTTCGCCCAGAACATACCAGCGGATACGCCTGTTCCCTGCGTGACGCTCCTTCAGCAGCCGCATCGCCTCAATCGAGACATCCAGCTGCTTCTGCTGCACCAGTCGGCATACCGTGAGGATACGCGTGCCTTCGAAACCATCCGTAAAGCCCTCCGATTCCTGTGCCCTTTGCCGGATTTCCTGAATATCCAGTATATTGTGGAACACGCCGGTCTTGCCTGCGTACTCCGGATAGATCTGCAGAAATGAGCGGCGCACTTCACCGGACACGCAGAAGATCTGATCGATCTTCTCATAGCAGCCGTGATCCAGCGCCGGCGTATATCCGGCCATCCCGTAATCCACGTGAACCAATGCAATTTTCCGGTGCGCCCGCACATGATCCGCGACATAGTATGTCGACGCGCCTTCCAGCCAGGCGACCGCCAGATCATAGGGTGTTTCCGAAATCGGCGACGCGTCGGATACCACCTTCCAGAGAAGCTTGTCTGCCCGCACCTTTCCCGCCCGCCGCATCTCAGAGAGGCGGCGCGTCATATACGGCAGATTCCGCAGAAGAGATCCCCGGCTCAGGGAGTCTTTCAGGACTGTCATAAGAAGTCTGCCTCTTCCGCATCTTGTCAGCACGGACTGCGGACTGCAGTGGGTATTCACCAGCCGCACCGTATCAGGCAGTTCCCGTATCAGTTCCCCCTGTTCCAGCATCACACGAAGATCAATGCTGCAATCCGCCAGTTCCGGCAGCCGCAGAAAGTTGATGAGCGCTCGTTCCGCCCCGCCAACTCCCAGTGTGTTGATCGCAATCAGCAGTTTCATATCCTTCCACTTTCATCTCTGCATCTGTCCGTACTGCTCTTGACGGGATCTTTCTGTTCTTTGCCGCGCAGGCTCACGTATTCTCTTCGTATCCGACCGTTCTCTTCATTCAGCAGGGATACCTGCATCGATAGCTCTGAGAATTTCCGGAGCAGATCCGACTGATGTTCGGTCATCCGGAAGAACTCACAGAGTGCCAGACTGGAGCAAAGCAGCAGAAAGATGAAAAAGGGCCATCCGATGTACAGATCCATATTGCGGGGCTTTATCACGCAGCCTGTGATGATCAGGCACACTGCCAGAATAGACCAGGGCACACTGTACACCTGGACCAGCCGGCGCCCGGCCAATGCCAGAAGCACCTGGGCAAAGATAACTATACCACTTGCGATCAGGAACAGCCGCAAGATTAGTTCCATACTCATGCCGAACCTCCTTTTCCGGCCTTCCCGGCTCCGGAACTCTTTTTTGCATCGGAGTTCCGATCAAAAACAAGCCCTGACGGCATCGGTTCTGTCCGGTGCTTCATCAGATGGCCGCGGCAGAATATATGGGCAAAAAGATTCTTCTCCAGCCAGCGCAGCCGAAAATATCCGATCGTCCAACCGGTGAGAGATCCGATCAGCAGTCCGAGTCCGTACCAGATCGGTTCCATCCTCGTCGCAATGATGCTGCCAAAGAATGTCTCGAGACAGAACAGCCCGGACAGCAGGAGCGCACCAGACAGATCATTGAAATAATACAAGAACAGAATCAGTGCGTACATCAGGAACATCACAAAATAGCCGACACACAGCAGCGGATAGATCTGCATCGTCTCGCCGCCGAATCCGAAACGCGGCAGCAGGATCTCACAGAACAAAAACACGACAACGGTAATAATAAACTGGAGCCGTGCAAGACTCATGATCTCCGTCGAGAGCTGCCGGAACATCCTGTCCTTCGTGATCCGGATGTCTGCACCGCGGCCTCCGATGACAGCTTCGGTAAAACTGCGATAGCGGACGTGAAAATGCATCTCGACGCGGGCGATGAAGATGACCGTGGCGGAGATATTGGTGAACATCGCCAGACACGTGGCCATGTCATAACTCATGTGTGTCACGAAGCAGTGTATCAGGATCATATGTTCATCCGTCGCCCAGAACACAAAGTTCTGGATGTACATCCCCAGCACGTACAGGAAATTGATGAAGATCAGCTTCCAGTACATCCGGAAATAGTGGAGTACCGCCCTGTACTCTCCGCTGTTCTCCCGGAAATACGAATGGATCAGTGCCGTCTCTAAACTCGCGATCATCAGGAAACCGGCCGTCAGGGCAAAGAGGATCGAATACGGAAGATCCCATCTCAGAAAGCGGTTTACAAACCAGGCAATCAGGAAAGCCGCACTCATCCCGATCAGGAAGAAAAGGGATATCTTCCCATAGTCCTTGGTGATCGACAGATAGAGCATCGAGTAAAAAACGAGAAGCAGCGCGATGAATCCGCACCAGGACGTGCACACATAGTACAGCGGAACGTTCCCCACCACATACTCCCGCACGGCGAACGGGACAGACAGAGCACAGCCCAGAACAATATTCATCAGCAGTCCTACATAGTAGCAGGGCATGATGTCCGCCCATCTCTCGTTGAAGATCACATCCGACAGATACCGGGAGAGCACGGCGTTGAAAGGCGCTGCAGCCAGCAGGGAGAAGATGAATATGTACAGGATCGTATCGGCAAAAAGCTCCCGTCTGGCGAATCCCACCTTGGAATATCCGAGTGCCCACTGCATCAGGATGATCACACCGATCACAAGGAACATCGGGGCAACCGTGGAAACGGAACTGTAGATAAAGCCGTAGAGATCCGCGAATATAGACTGTTTTCGAAATATCCGGTTCAGTCTGACGCCTATTCCTGCCATTACCCGTTTCCTCCTTCCCGGTCCGCTCTTTCTTCCTCCGGCCACGGGATGTTCTGCCGCCGGCAGAACGACCGATAGATATCCGCATACCGGTCACACATATCGGAGAAGCGGTAGCGGCTCATCATCCTCCGGTATCCGTTTTCGCCCATCTTGCGGCAGCGGTCCGGATGAGCCGCCATATCCGCGATGGCGCCGGCGATCTCATCCGTATTCATAATATGCGTCACAATTCCCGCTTCTCCAAAATCATCCTTCTCTCCGTAGATCAGCCCCCGGCAGTCTCCCACATCGGTGGCAATGACCGGCTTGCGGGCGGCGAAACTCTCGAGGATCGTCAGCGGCTGCCCTTCGCTGATGCTGGTCAGGATGGTGAAATCCATGCGTCCCATATACTTCGTGACATCCACCTTGTCCGTGAAGATAACGTCTGCGTCCGAAGGATCCACCGTCACACTCTGCTGATCCTGCCTGAGACGACCGATCGAAAGCTTCATCTGCCGGGCCATAGCGATACAGCTTCTGGCGTACTCCGGCTCCTCGTTCAGCGGTCCCATGATCCAGAGCCGCAATCCGGGCACTCTGCGCAAGGCGAACCCGAACGCACGGATCATGGTCTTTACATCTTTGATCTCCGTGACGCGCAGAACAGCACCCACATTGATCCGTCCCTCATCCTCCGGCTGCTTCCCCGGAATGTCTGCAAACCGTGCGGGATCGACCCCGTTTGGCGTGATCCGGATCTTCTCCGGAGGACAGCCAAGTTCAATCTGCAGTTCCCGGGCATGCGCATACAGGCTGGTCACCAGGTCCGCCCGGTCATACGCCAGGCGGGACATCTTGCGGAACTGGCCGATCCAGATATCCTTGTACAGCCCCTGAACCCACTTGGCCCGAATCAGCTCCTCTTCTCTCTCTCTTGTGTAGATTCCGTGTTCCGAGACCAGCAGTCCGCAGTGGTACTTTTTCTGCGCCATGGCCCCGAGAATACCGGCATATCCGGTTGCGACACAGTGATAGAGATCCGCGCGGGGGATTACCGACTTCAGAACCAGAAACAGAGGAAGGTAGATCGAACGGAGCGTCCAGAGGAAATCCGAGAACACGATCTCCGGATATTCCCTGTCATAATACTCCGCCGTGATTTTCAGGAAATCCGGTCCCATCAGAATCCCGTCCACGGACACGGTCTCTCTCTGAAAGATGTCAAAGACGGTGTCCCAGTCGGCATTCTGGTTCAGAATGAGAGATCGCAGCGCCTGAACATCCTTTTCCCGCAGAGAATAGTGCATCCGGTTGCGCCTGTCAACGCCCCAGTCCGAATCCTGCAGATATACCTCATGCACTTCTGTCAGATTTTCCGGCAGATCATAGGCGAAAACGCCGCTGTTCCGCCGATCGGCACGAATTGCCAGTACGATGAACTCGATGTCCGGGAATGCCCGGATCAGCTGATCCACCCAGTCGGATACGCCGCCGACCACATAAGGGTAGCATCCCTCGCAGACAAGGCAGACTCTCATGACATTCCCTCCTCCCTGACAGAGATCTCCGCCTGAGCGTCCTGTATGCCCAGCAGCCAGGCCCCATCTTCAATCTTCTCGCAGGTGCCGCCGCGTACTCCGGTGACCTCCTGACCGTGCATCCTCAGTATGAAATACGCCGTTCCCTCAAACGATCCGGCCGCAAGGCGGATCGTCTGTCCTCCGGACGCAAAGCCTTCCGCCACATTGCCATCTGCGTCCAGAAGTGTGTCCTGATAATCAACGGAAAGTGCCGTGCGGATGCGCGCGTCACTCTCAGAGAGCGTCGTCTTATCAAATGTCTGAAACGGTTCCCAGTATGTTTCCAGGTTTCCGAACGCTTCCTCAGACATTCTCTCCCAATGGTCATCCACATCCTCCGGCCAGAGCGTCTTAAGCAGATTGATCCCGGTTGTGGAATAGGCCAGCGCCGTCTGCACGCCGAGCAGTTCAAGATCCGTCCTGAATGTGTGCGAGGCGGCATCCGAGAGAAGCGGCTGCAGAGTGCGGCCTGTATCCGCCCATGCGAGCACCGGACGATCATTACTGTAATCCGACAGAACCGTTCGGATGCTGCCGCCTCCGGCTGCATCCAGCAGGGATCCGGATCCGGGAATGTCGGATGAGGCGATCTGCGCTGCTCCGTACGCGTATCCGTCCGACAGGCTGCCAAGTGCCGCAAATGTCTCACCAGCTGCCACACTCGTATCGGTCGTCCCGGCGTGCAGAAGACAGACGCCGGCCTCCCCGTTTTCCTCCCGCAGCTGCCGCAGATAGAATGTGAGCAGATTCCCGGACGGATCTGTCCCGTCGGCGTAGTCATATCCGGCAGATGCCATCGCCGTGGGAAGATCCCCGGTTCTGCGGCAGAGGGACTCGATGGCAGGCAGGATCACATTTTTTTCAAAATCTGTCTGGCTTCTCCCGTATATCTCCCGCATTGTCTCGTCATTCTCATCCGACAACTCCGGGAATCCTGATATCACCAGATTCTGGGCATTGACGACCGGATAGATATCGTACTCGCTGCAGTCGGACATGATACCGTCCAGGAGCCCGATTCCGATCAGCCGGTCATTCATAAACGCCCCGCTGATGACATAGAGCATACTTTTCTCTCGCTGAACCCGCCAGAGAAGGGAAGGCATGTCCTTGTTGTCCAGTGTTTCGTTTCCTTGCGGTGTGATGATGGCGCTTAAGAAGGTGCGGCTTCCGGCCGACGGGACATACCACGGCACATCCAGGTCCAGATCCTGCAGTTTCTCCTCTCCCTCCTTGTCCTGGTAGATTCTCTCTCCTCCAAGGAGCAGACCCTTGTACAGGTGAATTCCATCCGCGTGAACCGTCTCCTGCCGAATATAGTAGATGTCAAGCAGCAACTGAAGCGGCGCATCTTCTTTCACCTGCCCGGCAGACGGCAGATTCATGAGCACAACCGGGACGCCAAGACCCAGAATCCGGCGGATCGCGGACGTGTCACAGGGATGCGGAAGCGCCGTGGCATCAATCATCACCAGATCCGGGAGATGGCTCTCAGACGGCTGGTACTCTGAGAGATGCTGCGCCGTCACCAGGTTTCGCTTCGTGTAAAAAGCCCATTCCTCAGCCGTCTTTCCGGTATCCACGCCTGACGCGCCAAGATATACGGCGTACCGGGGATTCTCCGACGCCTGCCACACCGTATCTTCATTCAGCGCCGTGGCTCTCAGGTGTACATTCTGCGAATACCGGTTCCGGTCCTGCCGGATTATCTGCGGCCCCTGAAACAGCGTAAGAAGTGCCACCACCATCAGCAATATGCTGAAAAACTGACGTTTGTTCACCATTACAATGCCCCCTCACCGCACTGTCACAACGCCGACCGTATACACAGGACGCCCCGGCTCGTCAGGGACATTCCCCAGGGCAAGAGCCTGGTCATCTCCGTAGATAAGACTGAGTTCCAGGGTATACTTCCCGCCTGCAAGCCTGCCTGCCGGAAGCACAGCCTGAACCGTCATCACCCTGTCCCTGTCCGTTCCGCCGGGCAGCGCGCTCAGATCGTCCGTCAGCATCTGTGTCTGAGCTGCCTCTCCTGCTTCGGATCGCAGCGCCAGAAGTGGCGTGACAGATCTGTACGCCGGGGCAAACCCGATGTTCTGAAATGTCAGGGATATGCAGATCTGATTACGCCACCAATCGTATGCTGCATCCGAACCGACGAGAACATACCGGTACCCCAGATGACTGCGGATGTACGCCGCACCGTCCGTGCCGTCAAACACCCCGTCTTCCGTCACCGTCGTCTTCTTCCATTTATCCCATACGTCCGCGTCATAGTCTGGGTTCAGATAACTCACATGCATCTGAGAGAAGCTGCTGATCGCCTGATCCAGATCATTCCATACCCCGGGATGAATCGCCTCGCCGCCGTCGGGCTCATAGCGGCAGAGAAGTTCCTGAAACTCCAGTTCCCGCTGCCTCGGCCACGCGTCCATAAATCCCTCTGTACTTCCTGCCGCGTCATCCGCATACGTCCCGTAATCCGTTGCAGAACCGGTCATCCCGTCGTTGAACAGTCCGAGCCTCGACGACACCGCCAGTTCCTCTGACACGTCCGCCTGCTGAATCGTTCTCCACTGAGCCGGCGTGCGGACGGCAAGGCGTACCTTTCCTCCGGTCACTTCCCGCAGACATGTATACAGGCGGCGCAAAGAATCCGGGTCCGAGAACCGGCTTCCGTTCATCTCGCCCCAGTTGCCCGTGAATAATCCCTGCAGTGTATAGATGCTGTCCGCGTGCTCCGCAAGCAGAGGCCCGATCTGTCTCATGTGCGCCAGAATCATCTCAATGGAATCCGGTTCCGTAAGTGACGCCATTCCGTCCGTGTCATATACAAACCGCAGGATCAGCCGCTGTTCGCCCGCTGCGAACCGCCCGAGCAATGTATCCAGCGACTGGAGAGCAGATGTGTCGATCGCCCTGTCCCGATAGTCTTTAAGGTTGATCTCCACGAGGATCAAAGAAGCGCCGGTCTGCCGGTTCAACTGCTTTGTCAGCTGGCTCACATCCTCCCCGAGCGTCCATCCGAAGAGCGGGCAGACGCCGCGGTCCGGATTGGTGAGTTCTTCCGCCGTTTGCGACGGAATCTCCGGCATTACATTACTGACTCGCCGTCTGCTCACAAACATCGCCGACATCACAACTCCTCCTGCAAGTACCGCGCCGAAAAGAACTGCCGCAGCACACTTCACTCGCTTCGCGGCGCTCATGAATTCTCTTCCTCCTGCTGCGCTCGCACCTGCTGTGCCGTGAATCCCAGTTTGTACGGGATCTGCGGATCCTGCGTGAATCTGTAGCACACAAACCGGTCATCCTCATACCACACGCGGCAGGCATTCGGATAGGCCTCCTGGAAATTCCTGATCCAGCGAGACGCCTTGGCCTCCAGGATCGCCCGGCCTTCCGGATCAATCGCCGCGGCAGAGGAACCAATGGCATAGTTCAGTGTCTTATCCGCATCCTCCTCCGAGAAGGATGCTGCGGCAAAATCCGGAGAATCTCCACATTCAATACCCATGTCTGTGAACATCTGGTAATACTTGCCGCGCGCGGCAAGCCACTGCGGCCCCTCCGTGAAATAACATTTAGTATACAGAAGCGGTTCCTTTTCGATAAATATATAGACATACGGGGTCGGGATTGTATATCCCGGATATGATTCCTCCATTTTGACAAGTGTGAGGAGTTCCTCATGGTACCCGCTCCAAATCAGCTGATAGAGCTCCTCCGTGGGCGATACGATCGTGTAGCTCTTCGGCGGCATGTCCCGGATAATCTCCCTGGTCAGTTCAACCGACTCCGGATAGCGGCTGGCCGTATGATACAGATACCCGTGATAATGGCCGCTTCCAATGACCAGAGAAAGGCTTCCGAAGATCCCAGCCAGAGTCAGGAGACCGTCTGCTGCCTTCCCGCCCTTGCCCCTCCTGCCGGCCCGAAGGGCACGCATCAGCCCACAGGCCGCCATATCAGGAAGCATACCGCCTGATGCCAGCAGAAAGATTCTTGCCATCGAGAGAACCCTCGTGGCCTCGATCAGCTGAACCAGGCCAAAAGCAGACGCCAGAGAATCTGTCAGAAAGAACAGGGCGGCCAGAGCCGGTATCATGTACAGATCCGCAAACGGACGAAAACGCCGCCAGGGCGGCACAATGCTGAGAAAGATGCGCGCCAGCAGCGGCAATACAAACGCCAGGCACATCGCCGCGCAGTAGATCACCCCGATCCGGCCGGGATACAATTTCAGGAAGCCCTTCTCATAATACGTCTTCGCGGCGGTTCGCATAGCGCGCGCAAGGCGCTGCAGCGCCTGAACGGCGCGCTGCATCTGCACATGGATCCTCTCCGATGCGCTTTCCAGCATGGACTCACCGTTCTCATCTTCTGCTGGTTCTGTTCCCGGAGATGCCTGTTCCGCACCTGTCGCAGCGGAAGATGTCATCCCGGTATTGTCCTCCGCATTCTGTGAGATCTCGGCCTGCCCGCTGCCTGCAGTCTTTCTGTCCGTATGATTCCCCTGCATGACGTTCACAGCCCAGTTTAATGAGCCCTGAAGCGGATGCCCTTCCGCAAAGGCACCCGCCATCGGGGCCATGGCGATCAGAACAGCCAGGACTGCAGCTTTCAGCACCACGGGCAGTCCTTTCCGGCTCAGTATCTGCCGGATCATGGGAACTGCGATCGCAAGGCAGATAAAAGCCAGCATAATGGTCACGTAAAAATGCACGGCGAAGGTCACCGCCACGCCCCAGGCAAATATCCGCAGATCCGGGTCTTCGTCATACAGGATCCCGGAGATCCTGCGCTGCGCTTTCTGAAGAACGCCTCCTTCACTATCTGTCTCTTCATCTCTTGTCAGGCTGCTTTGTTTCCCTGTGCCTTTCAGTTTCTTCAGATACCGCAGCAGAAAGGCACCGCCCAGGAACGCCGCATACATCGCGAATTCCTGCGGAAGCGCTCCCTGCAGTCTTGCTATAAGATAGATATCGTTCAGACTTTCCTGATCAATGGTCAGGAACACGAGCACAACCAGCAGCGGCGTGCCGTCCCAGTGAAATATCTCTCTTAAGAAAAGCCATATGGACACCATCAGCACAGCCGTGTGGATCCCGCCGGTGAACAGCATCAGATTGTACACACTTACGCCGCTCACCGCGTGCATCAGATAGATAAATGTGTGCATCCCTTCCGGATAGATTCCGCCCGAGAAAATCGTTCCCTCGGTCAGCCCGGCGACCCACGCCTGATGGACATATTCATCGCTGAAACTGAAAGCCCGGGCATCAAACGACCCCCAGGAGAAATACAGAACCGAATAGCAGCAAAGTGCTGCCAGAATCGCGCAGGTCAGGACGTGGCCTTTTGTAAACGAGCGGATCCCCCGTCCGATGCTTCTGGCCGCCCGTCCGGGAAGCCTTGCCGCAAGGCAGCAGAAACTCTTAACGCCGATCGTCCCGCGGCCCAGCTTCTCGAGACTGCACATTCCCGAAGCAAGAGCCCCCGCCGTTAGCGGCGCGAGCCGGTACAAAAAAGCTCCGTAGAACAGAATCCGCACGACCCACGCATTGAGCGCGTGCGGAATAAGTCCCAGGCACAGAACAGCCATGTCGGGCAGCAGCACCATGAGAAGCGCGCAGAACGCGAACCTGTACGTGCGGGAGTGCTTCGCGAGGTGAGACCGGAAGACGACAGAGGGCCAGAGGAACATGACCAGGCCGTATACAAGCATCGTCCGGATAAATTCTCCGATCCAGTATGCCATCTTTCTCTTTCATCTCCTTCCTTCATCCACGCACTACCACTTATTACTTTTCTGCCTGCCCCGCGCCAAACAGCCGGATCATCTCCAGCGTTTTATGATCAGCCGGCACGCCGGACTGCATGAGATCCCGCATTTCCTTAGCGAACTTTTCCCGCTCTCCGGTCCGGTAATACAGTCGCAGCCGGTTCGTGTAACTGGGCAGCGCCTCCGGCCAGTCCTTTGCCGAACGGTCTGCCCAGACGGTGCATGCATCCGCATCTCCGATTTCCAGAAGGCGCAGGCAGAGCATCTCCATCTCTTCTGCGCTGACCGCGGTGTGCGCGTACAGCATCTCTGCCGTCTCATTCATTCTGCGCACATAGTATTCCTGTTCCATCGGCGTAAGCACGTGCTGACACAGCACCGCGTTCAGCTCCCGGATCAGGATATGTTCATTGTCTGTCAATGCCGACAGTTTCGCAGCGGATTCCTCTCCTTCCGGATCCTTCAGTTTCCGTTCTTCCTCCCGGATCAGGCTCATCAGTTTATCCACTTCCTCCCGGAAAGTGGTGAGTGCACTCTGCAGAACGGAAGCTCCATAGTGAGCGACCTCACTGTCCTCGCTCTTGAGCGCCAGCGCAATGGTAGACAGAGAGTCGGATATATTCTTTCGGACGACTTCCATCATCAGCCCGCGGGTGTTCTTCTTGTCCGTGACCGCGATCGCTTCTTCCAGCGGCACAAGGTTGCGCTCGGCATTTTCATTGGCCTTTACATCGGTCCTCACGCGCAGCTTGCTGAAGATGACCTCTGCCAGATCCACCTTCTTGTGAAAGAAGATGTGATAGTAGAGCCATCCGAAGAAGAAAAACAGGATACCGGCCACCGGTATAAGCAGCATAACTGCAAACCGCATGCCGCTGCTGCGGCGGTTCTTGTCTTTTCGCAGCTGACAGAAGAGCAGATACAGCAGCGACAGGATCAGATTGATCACAAGGACGGCGAGCAGGATATACAAGTCATGACGCGCTCCCACCGGTGCCTCCTTCCTCCGGGAAGGGGACGGCGCGCATCGCGATGCCGGCTTCCGACAGGCGGCGCAGGACGACGGATGCCCCGGCAGCATTGGTATTCGTGAGCAGCACGAGCAGAGAACCATCCTCCAGCGTTCCGATATAATCTGTGTTTCTCAGAACATGCCGAACCGCCTCCGACCGGCTGTACAGCGTGTCCGTGTTCACCGGCATCGAGAGCAGGGTCGCCTCTGTCAGGCCGTGAAGATATGCCTCGTGATGCACTTCAAGCAGATCGGAGAATGCTTCTTTCTTCAGCACTCTGGTCCCGCTTATGAAGCGCCGGCTCTCCAGCGCAGCCAGATACCGGTCTGCCCTGTACACGGCATCCCGGATCAGCCCGCAGATCACAGCCAGGCGGTCTGCCTCGCCAAGCGTCATCATCTCCCACGGAAGGGTCCAGACCATCACCACCATCAGGATCCGGTCATCCCGGTATACGCCACCGGCCATCATCGGCAGG
>DGVL01000043.1:9040-19058 GCA_002394965.1 Lachnospira sp. UBA4285 | reverse complement strand
AAGATCCAGAGACCGGTTGATGAAGACGCGCCGGCTGCTGACATCCCGGGACAGCTGTCCCAGTGACCCCCGGCGAATCGAATTGCCAAGCGAGCGCGCCTTTCCGGACGTCGCCGTGAAAAGACGGGCGAATTCAGGCATGGTACAGGTGTAGATGGCGATATCCTCCGAGCCCATCATCTCCTTTAAAAGCCCTGCGGCGTAAAACAGAACCTCATCGGCATTATAGCGGTCCAGTTGCGATACCATGCGGTAGACTTTTCCGACCGAATCATTCTGTGAGATCACCTGGGTCTCAAGGGCATCTTTGACCCGGACATTGCTGCTGTTGATGTCCCGGATATCCTGCAGCTGCCCGACCATGTACTCGTGATCCTCGGCCGCCTCTTCTCGCAGTTTCCGGATCGTGTCATGCAGATAGCCGACTGTCAGGCCGACGATGAAAAGCTGGGCGATCCAGATATAGGTATTATAATCCAGAATCACGTCAAAACCGGTCCGCTGATACATCTGCCGGAAGATGTAACCGGCCGTCGCGAGCATGGCGGAGACGATCGCCTGCTGCTGGCCGTGGACGACCGCAAAGAGCAGGACATACAAAAGGTAAAAATCGATCTTCGCAAAGTACTGACTCCCGACCGCCCGGTTATTCAGCATAAAAAACGGGATGAAGAGGATCCCGTTCTCCAGGAATGGTACCAGGGCGCGGGCTGCCCAGCCGAACCGGCGCATGAGCCGCTGCCAGAAAGTCTCCGCGTGTGGCGCGCCCTCCAGAAATACATCCGGATGGGCTCTCATATACGCAAGAATCCTTTCGATCTCTGTCTTGGGATCCGCAAAGCGATTGATTCCAAAAGCACTTCGGAATCGCGCATTCGACAGCTGCACCCGTTCCTTTCTTTCTCTTCCGCTGTCACAGACCGCTACCTGCGGCATTCCGTCCTTTTTCTTTCCGGACTGCTGTGCACATGCGGCGACGAGGTGCGCGAGTTCTTCTTCGCTGCGGATCAGATCCGAGGCGATATTGTAAAGCCCGTCTCCACAGTCCGGCGCAAACGCGGCCTGGGTCACGAACTGCACCACATCCCGCTCAAAGAGAAGGGAAATCTCATGCTTTCGGTCAAAAGTCACCTGCCGGTTTCTCAGAGCATCAAGGCACATCTGTGATACAACATCCATGGTATCGGCCGGCGTCTGCGGACAGTGGCAGAATGTTCCGAGGCGCAGGATAACGACATCCGCCCCGCGGTCCCTGCGGAAACTCCTGCAGAGATTTTCCGCTTCGATCAGCGCCATTCCGCGGTTATCTGTGTTCTGTGGTGCCGCTGTCTCATCCAGACTGCCGTCGTGCCAACCGCTGAAGACTTCCTGCGAAGACAGACAGATAAAGCGGCTTTTCCCGGTGCAGGAGAATGCCATCAGCAGACTTAGCAGGCAGGCTGTGTACTTCACAGCCGTGTGGGTGGTCTCTGTCTTCCAGTCAAACAGCGGGTCAAACGCGCCGGTGAATACCACGACATCCGGATCGGCGCTCTCAAAGATCTCTCCGATAACTGGCGAATCATAGGGGAAATCATACTGCTCAAACACATGGCGATTGGTTGTCTTTTTAAAGCGCGCACCGGTTATCCGGAAGATCCGGTGGCCTTCTTTATAGAATCGGTCTGTCAGACTGTTAATAAGGCTGCCTTCGCCGCCTATCAGCAATACTTTCATGGCTCATAACGCCTCCCCCATCATTTGTTTTACAGTCCGGCAGAATACTTCCACATCCGGCAGAAGTTCCCCGGCCGGCACTTTGCACGGCTCCGAAAGAACCCGGGCTGCCTCTCCGGGATCATCCGGGTAGCGGCATATTGCACGCCAGAACATTGCTCCCGTCTCATCGGTTTCAAGCGGTCTTTTGTATTCCGGGAGATCCGTCCCCCTGCGGATCAGAAAATACCGCCCGGCCAGATGCCGCAGAAGATACCGTTTGGTCCAGTTGCCAGAGTCTTTCCTCATCTGTCAGCCCTCCTGTTCTTCCGGTACCTTTCCAGCGCACTGCGCAGCTGGCAGTACTGCGGCGTATTTCGGAAACAAAGCCAGTATACCGCGCCCGGAACGATCATGCAGCACAGGAGCCGCTTCAGGAAGACTGTCAGCTGCGCACCTCCTCCGACAAGCCGCACGGCAGCCAGAACCGCCAGAAAAGCCAGCGCGCTGACCGCCGCGTAGCGCAGCAGGAGCACAAAGTATCCGCCGACCGGCTGCAGCAGATATTTCCGGTACAGAACCAGCGGCTCTACCCACAGGGAGACGGAGACGATACTGACCGTCGTTCCGATGAAAACGCCAATCGTGCCCATGCACAGTGCCAGGAGGATCGATGTTCCCAGATTGACCAGGGATTCGGCCACGGTCTTGTAGCGGTCATACCAGAAAAGCCCCAGGGAATCCCGGAAGACAAGTACCGCCTGGCGGATGCCATTCAGATAAAAATTAAGACACAGGACCGCGCTCACCGGCACTGGGAACACGAAGCTCTCACCAAATACAAGTCCGACAAAAGAATTCAGCAGTTCAAACAGACAGATAGCGCAGAATCCGTAGAGCAGATTCACGCCAAAAAGAGTCAGACGGAATACTCTGCTGACTCTTTCTCTCTCGCCGCCTGCCGCCAGATTCCCCACACTTCCGGCGATTCCGCGCACTGCATTATCCGCGATCTGCCGTATGGAGCCGATGATCAGATAATAGTTGGCGTAGGCACCGACGGTCCGCAGCCCGGAGAAAAACGTAAGGCAGAGAGTATCGGTATTGTTGATGATGACGCTGCCGGCCTTGTGAAGAAGCATCGCGGCCGAATTGCGCCAGAGGCTGTGCCGCTCCTTAGAATCCACAGGAACCGACCTCTTGTCCAGAAGAAACGGATAACACTGTCCCGAATACAGATACAAGGCAAGATTCCGCATAAGATTACAGCCGATCTGCGCAAGCATAAACAGCACATAACTCTGCGTGAATATGAGCAGGATAATCTGCAGAATGTCCTGCATAAGCAGAAAGGCACTGTAGAACCAGGTGTTGATGTAGTTGCGCTGATCTGCCAGAAACAGCAGGTCCCGACAGGCCAGAAGATAAGTGCCGGCCGCGTTCAGCACGTACAGCGCGTAGATGAATGTGAAGTGCTCCACATCCGGCCGGGTGCGCATCAGGACCCGGATGAGCGGATATATGACAGCTCCGGCGCATGCCACAGCACATGCGATGAGCGGATAGATGCGCCCGTAAAGATGTACCAGAGCTTTTTGTTTCCTGATATCGTGCCTGGCCACGGGCCGATACAGAGAGTAGACGAGCGCGGTGTCAATCCCCATCTCTGAGAGCGTCAGCGCTCCGAGTATGTTGGACAGAAGCCCGTTGACACCGACATAGTCGGCATTCAGCGTATGCGTCAGCACCACTCGCGTCAGAAACCCTGAGAGAATGACGACAATCCGCGCCGCCATCGCCGCGGTTGCGTTTTTTATCGAAAAGTCAGCGCGCGTCTTCTGCTCCACCACTTCAGCTCCCTGCCATCACACGGTCTTGTCCAGTATCTCACGGAATGCCTTTACATTGCCCGCTTTATCGCCTTTAAAGACCGCAGATCCAGCCACGACGGCATTAACCCCCGCATCAAGGACGTCCTGCAGGTTGCCGGTCCCGATGCCGCCGTCCACCTCAATGTCCGGATGCAGGTTCATCTCGGACAGCATCGCGCGCAGCTGCTTCACGCGGGGAAGCGTCTCCGGTATGAAGCTCTGCCCGCCAAATCCCGGGAAAACACTCATCACCAGGACCATGTCCGCAAGCGGCAGAAGATCCCGGATGCTCTCGACCGGCGTGTCCGGGGTGATGGCAATGGCCGGCTTCATCCCGGATGCCCGGATCTCCCGCAATGCTGCCGCCGTGTCCGGGCACGCCTCGAAGTGCACGGTCAGGCCGTCTGCGCCGGCCTTCCGGAAAGCTTCTACATAGCGGATCGGGTCGGTGATCATCAGGTGGACGTCAAAAAAGAGCCGGCTGATCCGGCGAATTGACTGAATCACAGGTATTCCGAACGAGATGTTCGGCACAAACACGCCGTCCATCACATCCAGATGCAGCCAGTCTGCGCCGGCCTCCTCCACCACACGTATCTCAGATCCCAGCTGTGCAAAATCCGCCGCCAGAATCGAAGGTGCAAGATAATTCATCTCTTCCTCCTCAGCTGTATTTTCTGCGCTCGCGCTCACTGAGCTCCGCAAACATCTGCGCATAGCTCTCGTAGCGTCCCTGCGCGATTTTCCCCTTTTCAAGCGCCGCCTTCACCGCGCAATCCGGCTCCGCCAGATGGACACATCCGTCGAAGTGACATCTTCCTTCATAGGGTGCGAATTCCGGAAAGCAGAAGCGCAGGTCCTCCTTCGGGAGGTCCGGAAGATCAAAGGAAGTGAAGCCCGGAGTATCCATCAGATAGGTGTCCTTCCCGATGCAGAAGATCTGGGAATGCCTCGTCGTCTGCTTTCCGCGCCCGATCCGGCTCATATCCCCCGTCTGCATGCAGTCTTTCTGGCACAGACAGTTCGTGAGCGTGCTCTTCCCGACTCCGGACGGCCCGGCGAAGATGGATGTCTTGCCGGCCAGAATCTCCCGCAGCTCGTTCACGCCGGTTCCCTCCTTCGCGCTCACAAAAAGAAGCCCGGCACCCGCATCCCTGTAGCGCGCGGAAAGCGCCTCCGTTTCTGCCTGCGAAGCCTCGTCTTCCTTGTTGAACACGATGACAGCGTAAATCCCCTGCGCCTGCATCATAACGAGAAACTTATCCAGCAGATACAGGTTTGGCCTTGGCCGGCTGACGGCAAATGTGACAACCGCCTGGTCGATGTTGGCGCACGCCGGACGAATAAGGACATTCTTCCGCGGAAGAATGTCCTCAATGTTTCCGGTCTTTTTCTTCGTGTCCAGCACGGCAGCCTCGACGAAATCGCCCACCAGCGGTTTTATCTTCTGGCTGCGGAAAACACCTTTCGCCTTGCATTCCAGAATCCCGGAAGCCGTCTGAACATAGTAGAAACCGGCGATACCTTTTACGATGATTCCACGCATACGGCCTGCTTACTGCCCGGCAGGCTGATTCTGCGCGGCCTGGTTCTGATTGTTATTCGGATTCTGTGTCTGCGGTACCGTGGCAGGGGCCTGTGTCTGGGGCGCCGCTGTCGGCGCTTCTGTTGCCGGAGCGGCTGTCGTCGGAGCAGCCGTCGTCGGAGCGGCTGTCGTCGGAGCCTCTGTCACCGGTGCTGCCGTAGCCTTCGGACCGGAGCTCACCACGATTGTGATGGTAGATCCTGCCTCTTCCCTGCTGCCGCCTCCCGGCGACTGGCTGATCACAACGCCTGCCGTCACGCTGTCGCTGTTCTGGTAGCTGATGTTCACGCCAAAGCCCTGCGAAGAAAGCGAACTCTCCGCGTCCGATTCCGTCAGGCCTGTCACCGTGTTCACCGTGATCAGACTTGAGGCGGTCGTCTTCTCCTCGGTCGTCGCCGGCTTTCCCGTGTTGACGGTCAGTGTCACCGTCGCACCCTGGCGGATCTTTGCACCCTCCTCATAGGACTGATCGATGACCTCATTGATGGCCGCGCCTTCCTTGTACTGCTGAAGCTCGGTGTACTTAAGTCCCAGGCTGTCCAGCGTCGCCTCTGCATCAGTACGCGACTGGCCGATGAGATTGGGCATTGACACGATCTGTGACTGGCTCGACGTGGATGTCGCCTCTGTTGTCTTCGAGAAGCTGAAGAAGGAACCGGATGCGGCAAAGCGCGCCAGAATAAACACCGCCACAACGGTTATGGCTGCGGCAATGCCGATTCCGATCCACTTCATCACGGCGTCAAGCTTTGAATTGTCCTCGTCGTCGATGTCGGCGTCGTCGAGATCTTCCTCGTCATCCTCATACCCGGTGTCATCGACAAAGTCATCGCTTCCGGTCCCGTCTGTGTCAATACCGGTCGTATCACTTCCGGCTCCGCCCAGGATGTCGCCGCCGTTGTTCAAGAATACCGTGTGATCATCCTTGACCGCGCTGACTCTTCTGGCCGCCTCGGCGGCCTCGGCAGCCTTCGCGAGCGAGTCGGCCTGCGGGCTGCCTGCCTGCACGACGCCGTCCGGCGTCACAGATCCCGGAAGGAACTTCACAAAGTCCCGGTCCGGCATGATCAGAGCTTTCTTCAGGTCCTCGATCACCTCCGTCGCGGACTGATAGCGGAACTCCACCTTCTTCTGCGTGCACTTGATGACAATGTCGTCCACGCACTTGGGAATCCCGGCCACCACGGCCGACGGCGGCTGAATCTGCTGCTGAATGTGCTGTACAGCCACAGCAACCGTCGTATCCCCGTCGAAAGGAACCGTGCCGGTCAGCATCTCATACAGCGTGATGCCGAACGAATAAATGTCCGTCCTCTCATCCGTATAGCCGCCACGGGCCTGCTCCGGCGAGATATAGTGCACCGATCCCATCGCCGTAGAGGTAATGGTCGTCGAAGAAGCGGCCTTGGCGATTCCGAAGTCCGTAACCTTGACCTTTCCCTCGCGGGAGATCATGATATTCTGCGGCTTGATGTCGCGGTGGACGATGTGATGGCTGTGAGCTGCCTCGATTCCCTTTGCCACCTGAATCGCGATGCTGACCGCTTCCTTGTACGGGATACGGCCCTTTTTCTCGATATATTTCTTCAGTGTGATGCCTTCGACCAGCTCCATGACAATATAATAAATGCCATTCTCCTCGCCCACGTCGAAGATATTGACTACATTCGGATGAGCCAGTCCGGCAGCACTCTGCGCCTCGACGCGGAACTTCTGAACGAATGTCTTGTCCGAGCAGAATTCCGGCTTCAGCACCTTAACCGCCACGTACCGGTTTAATTTATGATCCATTGCCTTGTAGACATCCGACATGCCGCCCGCACCGATCCGGTCGGCTATCTCATATCGGTCCGCAAGGTACATACCTCTTCCCAGCATAATTTCTCCTCACGAATCGGGAGTTCAGACGCTCACAAGCATCGCTGTGATGTTATCCCTTCCGCCGGCATCATTGGCCAGATCGATCAGGATCCTGCACGCATCCTCGATATTGTCCGTGTCCCGGACAACCCGGCGGATTCTGGCGTCTTCCACCATATTGGTGAGTCCGTCGGTACACAACAGGATCTTGTCTCCCGGAAACAGGTCGACCGCGAATACATCCGGTTCCACTTCCTTCGCCCCGCCGATCGCCTTGGTGATGATGTTCTTGTTCGCATGATGCCGTGCTTCCTGACGGTCGATCTCCCCGATGGACACCATCTCCTCCACCAGCGAATGATCGCGGGTGACCTGCGTGATGTCGTCAGAAATAACATAAAGCCGGCTGTCGCCGACATTGGCAACTCTGAGTGTCTGACCGTCAATCGTGGCAACAACCAGCGTTGTTCCCATCCCAGCATAATCAGGTGACTCTGAGGCCTTCTCCAGAAGCTTCCCATTTACCGTGCGGATCGCATGACTGATGATCGTGACCGGATCCTGGTATGACGAGTTCCTGATCAGGTCAAGCAGTGTTTCAATCGTGTATCGGGAAGCGAGATCGCCGGCTTTATGGCCTCCCATGCCGTCGGCTACGACGAACAGGTTCGGAAGATTTCCGACCGGTTCGAGGGTATAGAAGAAGAAATCCTGATTCATGCTTCTTTCGCGGCCCACATCCGTGAGCGCGTAAGCGTTCATCCTATTCCTCCGCTTGTTTGTTAGATTCTTCTGATGAGCCCGGTCCGTCCAGGTAGCTCTTGCGCAGCTGGCCGCACGCACCGTCAATATCCCGGCCCATTTCCCTTCTAATAGTAACATTTACTCCGTGTTTTTCAAGCCTTCTTTTAAACGCCTGAATGTCAGAAGCCGCGCTCTGTCTGATTGTCCGCTCCCTCACCGGATTGACCGGGATCAGGTTGACATGACACGGAAAGCCTTTCAGCCGCTCGGCCAGTTCATCGGCGCAGGCCGGTGTGTCATTGATGCCCGCGGCAAGACTGTACTCAAAGCTGACGCGCCGGCCTGTCTTCTCAAAGAAATACCGGCATGCATCCAGGATCTCGTCAACCGAGTATCTCCTGGCAACCGGCATCAGCTTCCGGCGAATCTCATCATTCGGCGCATGAAGGGACACGGCCAGCGTCACCTGGGTTCCTCTGTCCGCCAGTTCGCGGATGCGGGGCACGATCCCGCAGGTGGAGACGGTTATGGAGCGGCGGGAGAGATTATACCCTTCCGGGTCATTGAGAATCTCCACAAACCGGCAGAAATTCTCAAAGTTTTCAAACGGCTCCCCCGAGCCCATCACCACGACACTGTCCACCCGGCTTCCGGACAGCTGCGCGATCCGGTAGACCTGTCCGCACATCTCCGCAGCCGTAAGACTGCGCACGCATCCGCCGATCGTGGAGGCGCAGAAGCGGCAGCCCATCGCGCACCCGACCTGTGACGATATGCACACGGAATTCCCGTGATGGTAGTGCATCAGAACACTCTCGATCACATTCCCGTCCGCAAGCCGGAACAGATACTTGCTCGTGCCGTCGATCTTAGAGACCTGAACTCTAACTGCTTCCGGCACCGTCAGCTCAGCCGTCTGCGCGAGGCGCTTCCGGAAATCCTTCGGCAGATTGCTCATCTGATCAAATGCGGTAGCCTGCTTTCCGTGTATCCAGGAAAAGAGCTGCGCTGCGCGGAATTTCTTCTCCCCCGACGCCGCCAGGTACTCCGCAAGCTCCTGCCTTGTCATGGAACTGATGTCCGTTTTCTCCATCCTCAGATCCTCTCAAAAACCGCCGCGTAAAATCCGTCGCCGGGCCAGTGATCATCCGGCAGATACAGCTTTTCAAAGCACTTCTTCACCGGGAAATGCGCCGCGAACCATCTCGCGTTTCCCTGATTCTCCGCGCCGGCAATCGTACAAGTGCTGTAGATCAGCCGTCCGCCCGGCTTCACGGCTGGGAATGAAGCCGCCAGGATCTTCCTCTGAACCGGCACCAGTGCCCGGCTGTCCGCCCGGCGCACCCGGAGACGGATGTCCGGCTTTCGGCGCAGATCCCCGAGTCCAGAACACGGGACATCGGCGATCACCGTGTCGTACATCTTCTCATCCGCCGCGCAGCTTTCCACGGCGCTTCGGCACTGCACCGTGATCTCAGGCAGATCAAGGCGCCTGACATTATCCGCCGTGCGCGCCAGGCGCTTTTCAGAGATATCGCAGGAAAGAACCGTCCCAGGCTCTCCTTTCTCCCGCATCAGAAGTGCCGCCTGCACGGACTTTCCACCCGGGGCGCCGCACACGTCAAGCACAGCCCCGCCGGGTATAAACCCCGCCGCGCCGTAGGCCGCTGCCGCCGAGAGATCCTGTACATAGAATTCCCCTTCTGCAAAACCCGGGATCGCCTCAACCGCCCCGAAGTTCTCAATCGAGAGGATCCCCGGTGCCTCCTGCCTTCTGCACACGTGAATACCGGCTGCCGAGAGCTTCTCCTCTAAAGCAGCAGCAGAAATCCGGGACGTGTTGACCCGGATGAAAAGCGGCGCCTCGCGCCCGAACGCCGCAAGCACTTCCTCGGCGCGCTCTTCTCCGGCGGCCCGGGTCACCTCCTGCACGATCCAGCCGGGAACAGAATAGCGGATCTGCAGATACCGCCCGGCATTCTTCTCCCGGTCCGGAAAGGAAAATGTGCCCTTCCTGCGCACAAAGCTGCGCAGCGTCCCGTTGATAAAGGCCTTCGGCCCCGTTGCACCGGCGAGCTTTACCGCCTCATTGACGGCGGCCGCATCCGGCACACTGTCCATGTACAGAATCTGAGCAGCTGCCATGCGCAGAATCCAGGCAGTATCCGGTTTCTGCGCCCGCATCGGCCGCTTTGCGACCATGTCCAGAAAAAAGTCCAGCGTGATGGCTCTTTCCAGAGTCGTGCGCGTCAGGCGCGCGATA
>DGVL01000043.1:0-8985 GCA_002394965.1 Lachnospira sp. UBA4285 | reverse complement strand
AGGCGCGCGATAAAACGCCGGGCCTGTGCCATCTCCGGCCCCGGAATGGTCTGAAGCTGGCTGTGCAGGGCCTGATCGGCCATCATGCCGTCCGATACTTTCATCAGAACCGACAGAACCATGCCGCGTTCTGATGCCGTTGATGCCGTCTTCAATCGCGGTTCCTTCTTCCGTATATAAAGATCAGGCGCAGAAGCTGCAGGACAGCCGTCAGGGCCGATGCCACATATGTAAGCGCAGCCGCCGTGAGAACCTTTCTGGCACCTTTCTCTTCTTCCATGCTTACAACACCCTGTTCTTTAAGCATGGTAAGGCCTCTGCGGGAGGCGTTGAACTCCACCGGAAGCGTCACCAGCTGAAACAGCACACAGACAGAAAACAATATGATGCCGATCTCGATCAGGATCTGACCGCCGCCTGAGAAGATCAGGCCGAGAATAATGAAAAACCAGGATGCCTGCGAGGCGAAGTTGACGACCGGCACCAGCGCCGAGCGCACGCGAAGCGGCATATATCCCTTCGCGTTCTGTACGGCGTGCCCGCACTCATGCGCCGCGACAGCAACCGCTGCGACCGAATCGGATCCAGCCACCGCGTCCGACAGATTGACGGCATTGGTCCGCGGGTCATAGTGATCGGTGAGACTGCCGGCCACACGCCCCGTCGCCACGCCGTAGAGTCCCTGCGAGTACAGCAGTCTCTGTGCCGTCTGCGTCCCGGTCAGTCCCGAAGACGCTCTCACACGGCTGTAGCGCGAGAAGGAAGACGAGACGAGAGCCTGCGCCGTTCCCGCGAGAATCAGGCTGATCAGCATGATCAACAGATAGCCAGGATCCATATAATAATAATACATACCGTATTATCCTTTCTCCCCCAGAACTTCGCCAGGCCGGACCGGATACCCGCGCAGATACGCAGACACATCCATACGGCGCCTTCCCTCTGGCTGCACTTCCTGTACAGTAAGCTCACCTTCCCCGCAGATCACGGCAAATGTACCACCTGCGGCATCCGATATACGGCCGCACTCCTCTGCCGGGTGCGATCCGCCCTCTTTCACCTCTGCCTTCCAGATCTTCAGAAGCTTTCCGTTCCGGTACGTGAACGCGCTCGGCCACGGATTAAATCCGCGGATGTGCCGCTCAATGACTGCGGCCGGCTGCCTCCAGTCAATCAGCCCGTCCGCCTTGCTGATCAGGCGGACCGTACTGGCCTGCGAGTCATCCTGCGGGACGGCTTTCACGGTTTTGTTCTCAAGCCCGTGGATCGTCCGGATGAGAAGAGATGCACCGACAGCCGCCAGGCGTTCAAACAGACTGCCACCTGTCTCGTCGTCTCTCAGTCTCACCTTTTCCTGCAGCAGGATGTCACCGGTGTCGATGCCGGCATCCATCTGCATCGTCGTCACGCCCGAGTACTCCTCGCCGTTGCAGACCGCCCACTGGATCGGGCTCGCTCCCCGGTACTTCGGAAGCAGCGATGCGTGCACGTTCACGCACCCGTATCGCGGGATGTCCAGCAGTTCCTGCTTCAGAATCTGCCCGAACGCCGCCACAGCAATGATGTCCGGCTCCATCTGCCGTACCGTGCGTATGAACTCCGGTGCACCTGCACGCTCCGGCTGCAGCACCGGCAGTCCGAGATCCCTGGCCGCCACCTTGACGGGTGATGCAGACAGCTCGTGCTTTCTGCCCTTTGGCTTGTCCGGTTGCGTGACGACAGCCAGAATCTGCTGGCCATCGGCGAAAAGTGCCTTCAGATCCGCCACCGCAAAGTCCGGCGTCCCCATGAATATAATTTTCATTCTTCCTGTGCTTCCTCTTGTGCTTCGCCCTCAGATTCCGCCGTGACATCGTGCATCTCCTCCGCGATGTCGACATACATCTTCCCGTCCAGATGATCGATCTCATGCTGCAGGCAGCGCGCGAGAAGGCCTTCTCCCTCGACCTCGTATTCCTTCATATCCGCGTCAAGCGCCCGCACCCTGCAGTGCATGGCCCGCTTCACCACGCCGACCTTACCCGGCACCGAGAGGCATCCCTCTTCGCCGATCTGCTCTCCGTCCTTTTCCACGATGACCGGATTAATAAGCGTAATCGGATCATCGCCACAATCTATGACAACGATCCGGCGCAGAATCCCGACCTGGGGCGCTGCAAGCCCAACGCCATTGGCCGCGTACATCGTGTCGAACATATCTCCGATGAGCTCTTTCAGCCGGGGCGTGAGAATCTTCACTTCCTTCGCCTTCTTGCGGAGGACCTCGTCGCCCAGCTCCCGTATCTCCCGTAATGCCATGTGTGTTAGTCCTTTCTCAAAAGTCAGTCGTCAAACTGATACTGTACAAAGATCTTATCATATCCTGGATCACCACAGAGACGCGCGTCCACCAGGTCCTTAACCAGGATCAGATCAGACCGCGATGGGCTCCTGACACAGATGACCTGCCGCCAGGAATCCTTGATCCTGGCGATGACATCTGAAGCCGGACCGGTGCAGTCCGCCTCAGGCTTTCCCGCAATGGAACACCGCACCGCTTCACCGACAGCCTCCGCGCACGCGCTCAGGCGCTGATTATCACAGGATGAGAGGAGGATCTTCAGCATGCTTTTCACCGGCGGATAGCCGAGCAGCTTTCTGTATGCGATCTCCTGCGCGTAAAAGGCCTCGTAATCCTGTCTGGCCGCCGCCTTGATCGTGTAATTGTCCGGGCTGTAGGTCTGGATCACGACCTCGCCGGGCCGTCTGCCTCTTCCCGCGCGTCCCGCTGCCTGCACCAGCAGGTCAAACGTCCGCTCCGGCGCCCGGTAGTCCGGCGCAAACAACGAGAGATCCGCGTTCACGATCCCCACCAGCGTCACGTCCGGAAAATCATGGCCCTTCACGATCATCTGCGTCCCCACGAGGATATCCGCCTCGTGATTGGCGAATGCCGACAGAATCCGCTCATGTCCGTCTTTGCCGGACGTCGTGTCCGCGTCCATCCGCAGGACCCGCGCCTCGGGAAAGATCCGTTTCACCTGTGCCTCAATATTCTCGGTGCCTGCCCGCATGCCGCCCACGTGGGGGGAACCACACGCCGGGCAGATCCGGGGCACCGGGGATGTATACCCGCAGTAGTGGCAGGAGAGCCATCTGTGCCCGCCCTGAACATGCAGTGTCATGGCCACGTCGCAGTGCGGACATTTTACCGGTTTTCCGCAGCTGTAACAGGCGAAGTGCCCGAGATACCCGCGCCGGTTCAAAAAGAGCATGGTCTGCTCGCCCCGCTCCAGGCGGTCCTGAATCTTCTGCGCCAGTTCCAGCGAGAGCGGCGTCCGGTTGCCTTTTCTTAGCTCCTCCCGCATATCCGCGACGCCTACAGACGGGAGAGTCTGTTCCGTTGCCCGCGACGGAAGGGTGAGCAGGCGGTATTTCCCCGTCTTCGCCCGGTAGAAACTGGTCAGACTCGGGGTGGCAGAGCCAAGAACGAGACTCGCGTGCATTGTATCTGCGATGTGCTGCGCCGTCTCCCGCGCGTGATAGCGCGGCGATACCTCGCTCGCGTAGGATTCCTCCTGCTCCTCGTCGATCACGATGAGCCCCACCTTCGGCAGCGGCACAAACAGCGCGCTCCTGGGGCCCACGACCACGTCCACTTCTCCCTTCATGGCCCGCAGGTATGTGTCGTAGCGCTCGCCCTGGCTCATACGGGAGTGCAGAATCGCCACCCGCTCCCCGAAGTACTCCTGGAAGCGGCGGACTGTCTGGAACGTGAGCGAAATCTCCGGGATCAGCACGATGCTCTGTCTCCCGGCTCTCGCCATATGCCCGGCCATCTCCAGGTAGCACAGTGTCTTTCCGGACCCCGTGACGCCGTAGAGCAGATATGTCCCCGTGCGTCCCGCGTCAAAGTCCGAGAGCACAGCGCTCACGCAGCGCTGCTGATCGGCGTTCATCGAAAGTCTTCCGCCCGCCGCTTCTTTATATGGGCTTATTCCGGTCCGGTACGCTTCCTGCTCTTCTATGTCCACCAGGCCCATCTGCTCCAGATCGCGCATCGTGGACATCTGGATATTGAGTTTGCTTTCTGCCAGGGCGCAGTCAAGCCTTCCCGCCGAGAGTAAGGCTGAAAGAAGGCGCTCCCGCGCCACGGCATGCTTCCTGTGAAAGGTGTCCAGTGCTGTCTGCGCCGTCTCTCGGTCGCAGGCCAGCACCAGAGTTCTCTTCACGCGTCTCGTGACCTTTGCCTTGACCGGCAGCACCGTCTTCAGCGCCTGAGCCATGGTCGACCCGTAATTATCCTTCAGCCACGCCGCAAGCTCGATCATCCGCGACACCGGACCGACCCGCCCGTCATCAACCGACAGGATCGGTTTGATCTTCTCCGGAGGCAGCGCCGGAGTGTCCGAGAGCCCGGTCACATACCCGGCCTGCTCGCGGTTGCCGCGGCCGAAGGGCACCCTAACCATGGTCCCGATGGCCACTTTCTGCGCGATTTCCTCCGGAATTCTGTACTGAAACGTCTTGTCCAGCTTCTCGTGGCTGATGTCCAGAATGATATCTGCGTACATTGGCTGTCTGTCAGAACAGGCCGACAATCCGGCCGGTGTCTGTGTCAAAGTCGATGGTATCGGCCGCGGGTTTCGTGGGAAGCCCCGGCATCGTGAGGATCGATCCGGTCAGCGCAACCACAAATCCCGCGCCCGCGCTGATGGAGACCTCCCGCACATGAAGCGTGAAGCCCTCCGGCCGTCCCAGCTTCTTGGGATCATCCGAGAGCGAATACTGCGTCTTGGCCATGCAGACCGGGCAGCGGCCGAATCCCATCTCCTCGATGTGCTTCAGTTCCTTTACAGCTGCCGGCTCAAACTCCACGTCCTTTGCGCCGTAAATCTGTCTTGCCACCGTGACGATCTTATCCCGGATCGGCATTTCGTCCGGATACAGCACGTGAAAGTCCGACTTCTTCGTCTCAAGCGTTGCCAGGACTTTTTCAGCCAGATCCTTTCCGCCTTCACCGCCCTTTGCCCAGACATCAGAGAGAGCGAACTCGCAGCCCATTTCCTCCACATGCTTCCTGACGAATGCCAGCTCCTCCTCCGTGTCGGTGAGATAGTGGTTCAGCGTCACCACGATCGGGACACCGAACTTCTTCATGTTCTCGATGTGCTTGTCGAGATTGCAGATGCCGCATTTAAGCGCCGCGAGATTCGGCTTGCCAACATCGGCCTTGTTTACACCGCCGTTGTACTTGAACGCCTTCGTCGTCGCCACGAGCACGACGCAGTCCGGATGAAGGCCGCCGAAACGGCACTTGATGTCAAAGAATTTCTCCGCGCCAAGGTCCGCGCCGAATCCCGCCTCGGTCACGCAGTAATCCGCCAGCTTCAGCGCTGTCTTCGTGGCGCGCAGCGAATTGCAGCCGTGCGCGATGTTGGCGAAGGGCCCGCCGTGCACAAGAACCGGCGTGTTCTCCAGTGTCTGGATCATGTTCGGCTTCATGGCATCCTTCAGCAGCACCGCCATCGATCCTGCCGCGTGCAGGTCGCCGGCTGTGACCGGATTTCCGTCCGTGTCGTAAGCCGCGATGATGCCGGACAGCCGCCGCTTCAGATCCTTCATGTCACTTGCCAGACACAGGATCGCCATGATCTCGGATGCCACAGTGATGATGAAGTGATCCTCCCGCACTACGCCGTCCGTCTTCTTGCCGAGTCCGATGACAATGTTGCGCAGAGCCCGGTCATTCATGTCCATGCAGCGCTTCCAGACTACCCTCTTCGGATCGATGTGAAGCGGATTTCCATGCATCAGAGAGTTGTCCAGCATCGCCGAGAGAAGGTTGTTGGCGCTTGTCACCGCATGGAAATCGCCGGTGAAGTGCAGATTCAGATCCTCCATCGGGACAACCTGCGCATATCCGCCTCCTGCGGCACCTCCCTTGATTCCGAAGCACGGGCCCAGGCTCGGCTCGCGAAGCGCAGCGACGGCCTTTTTGCCGAGACGGTTCAGAGCCTCGGTCAGCCCGATGCTGATCGTCGTCTTCCCCTCGCCGGCCGGAGTCGGATTGACAGCCGTCACCAGGATCAGCTTGCCGTCCGGCTCGCCTTTCAGCCGCTCTTCCAGCTCGTCGGAGATCTTCGCCTTGTACTTTCCGTAGAACTCCAGCTCATCCTCCCGGACGCCGACCTTCGCCGCCACATCCCGGATGTGTTCCATGTGTGCTGCCTGTGCGATCTCAATGTCTGTCATCGTAGCGCCTCCTACATTCTCTCAGGAATTCCTGGTCTTCAGGAATTCCTCATACTGCTGTTCATTCATCAGGACATCTCTTGGCTTGGTGCCGTTCTCCCGGCTCACGACGCCCGCCTCTGCAAGCTGGTCCATGATCCGCGCCGCCCGGTTGAAGCCGATGCGGAAGTTCCTCTGCAGGCTGCCCGTGGACGCTTTCTCATTTTTCACGAGGAAGCGCCCGGCCTCCGCAAACAGCTCGTCGACGTCGTCCTTGCCGCCGCTCTCGGACAGCGCCGCAGCATCGACGGCCTCCGCCACCGCCTCCTGCTGCTCTTCGGCGGTCTCATCGGTGTTGTGCTTCTTCACGAAATCCACGACCTGCGTCACCTCGTCATCACTGACCAATGTACCTTGAACCCGCTTCGGCTTCGGATATCCCGTCGGGAAGAAGAGCATGTCACCCTTTCCCAACAGCTTCTCCGCGCCGTTCATGTCGATGATCGTGCGCGAATCCACGCCCGAGGACACGGCGAAGGCGATTCTGGACGGCACATTCGCCTTGATGAGGCCCGTGATGACATTGACGGAAGGCCTCTGGGTCGCGATGACCAGATGGATGCCGGCCGCTCTTGCCAGCTGTGCCAGCCGGATGATGGCCTGCTCCACCTCGCCGGGCGCCACCATCATCAGATCCGCCAGCTCATCGATGATGATGAGCAGCTGCGGCAGTTTCTCCGGTTTCTTCCCGTCCTTGTCCGGCGGAAGGGACGGAACCTTCGCGTTGTAGTCCGCCAGGTTCTTGGCTCCCGCCTTGGCAAATTTCCGGTAGCGCTCATCCATCTGTGCCACAGCCCAGTTCAGCGCCCCCGATGCCTTCTTCGGATCGGTCACGACCGGGAGCAGCAGATGCGGGATACCGCTGTACACATTCAGTTCCACCACCTTCGGGTCGACCAGAATCATGCGCACCTGCTCCGGCGTCGCGTGGTACAGAATGCTCACAATGATGGAGTTGATGCAAACCGACTTGCCGGATCCTGTCGCACCTGCGATCAGCAGATGCGGCATCTTGGCGATATCCGCCACCACCGGCTTGCCGCCCAGGTCCTTGCCAACGGCAAAGGCGATCGGCGACTTCGAAGCGCGAAACGCGTCAGACTCGAAGATATCCCGGATCATGACCGGGCTCGGTGCCTTGTTGGGCACCTCGATGCCGATCGCCGCCTTGCCCGGGATCGGCGCCTCGATGCGGATGTCCGCCGCCGCGAGGTTTAACTTGATGTCGTCAGACAGGCTGACGATCTTGCTGACTTTCACCCCCATCTCCGGCTGGATCTCGTATCGGGTCACAGCCGGGCCGCAGGCGATGTTCGTGATTGAGGCCTGAACGCCGAAATTCTGCAGCGTCTGCTGCAGTTTCCGGGCAGTAAGCTGATTTTCGGCAGCCTGCGCCTGGCTCGCGCCTCCCCGCCCCGTCTTAAGAAGTGCGAGCGGTGGAAACACATAGGGCTTCGGCTTGTTCGCGGCGCCTTCCGCCGCCTCTTTTGCTGCCTCTTCCGCTTCTCCTGCCGCAGCGGCCGCGGCCAGCTGCTTTGCCTCTTTTCCGGCCCGCGCCGCTGCCCCCGCGCCGGCGGCGCTCACAGCCGCGTCCGTTGAAATCGGTGTGCGGTAGTCGGTCTTCAGCAGCCTTTCCGGGTGCTCATCCTCCGCAGAGATCTCTGGCGCAACCGGCTCACCGCCGGCATCATCAGCCGGTCTGGCTGTATCGGCTGCTCTGGCTGTATTAGCCGGTTCTGCCGCAGAAGCCGCTCCTTCCAGCTGCTTCAGATCCTGTACCGTCCACTCGTCATCCGGATACTCTCCGCCCGCAATCTCATGCATATCCTGCGACAGCGGCTGCGGAGGCGGCAGAATATCGGTGCCGCCCACACCTGTGTGTGTGCGTTCCAGCTGCTTCATGCGCTCCTGCCTTTCCTTTTCGGAGAGCTTCCGCGCATTTTTCTCTTGCCTGGTCGGCTTCTGTCTCTTTGTCTTCTGGCGGATAAGTGCCGCGGAGGAACGACGTGCCTTCAGCACGCTGCCGTACTGGTCATACACCGGCACCTGCGCGCCCGCGCCATCTTCTCCCGGCTTCCCCAGGATGTCTCCTTTTGCAGTTCCTTCATCCAGTGTCGTCTGCGCCATCTGTGCGGCAAATGCCCGGTCTCTTGCCGCCTGTTTTGTCTCAAAGCGCTCTTCTGCCCGCTTGTCTGCATATGCGCGGTAGTCCATGCGCTCCTGCCGGTTGCGTCTTGCCGCTTCTTTTGCGTGGCGCCGCCCGGCCTCGACGCGGGAGCGGATCGTCTGCCCTGTCATGAGGACCAGACAGATGAGCACCACCGCCAGTTCAATGACGATCGTGCCGGCAGTCCCGAGCGGGCTCAGTGCCAGACAGAAGAGCCCACCGACAAGGCCGCCGCCCCGGAAGTAAGTGGCCGCATCCGTGTAAAAAGCAGGAAGTGGCGTGCCGGCAAGCGGCGGAACGTTCCAGATACGGCTGATAAGGCCGTCAAGAGCCGCCAGCCCCACACCTCCGGCGATGATCTTCATGCGAGCGATGTGCGGAAAGCGGCAGGAAGAGGCGTACCAAACCGCCGCTCCGATGCAGAAAGGAAGCGCATACGCCAGCACACCCGTGAGGCCGAACAGAAAGCTTCTGACATACCCTCCGACCGTTCCTCCTGCCCCGAACACACTGAGAAGCAGCAGAATGAGCACGGCTGCGGTTAT
>DGVL01000083.1 GCA_002394965.1 Lachnospira sp. UBA4285 | reverse complement strand
AGATTATCTCCGCTGCATCCTGCACGACCAACTGCCTTGCACCGATGGCCAAGGGCCTGAATGACCTCTGCCCGATTGAGTCCGGTTTCATGACGACCGTTCATGCTTACACCGGTGACCAGATGATCCTTGACGGACCGCAGAGAAAGGGCAACCTTCGCCGTTCCAGAGCAGCTGCGCAGAACATCACACCGGCTTCCTCCGGCGCAGCCAAGGCAATCGGCCTCGTTCTTCCGGAACTCTCCGGCAAGCTCAACGGCGCCGCTCAGCGTGTTCCGGTAGCTACCGGATCCACGACCATCCTTGACGCTGTTGTAGCTGGCAAGGTAACCGCTGAGGAAGTAAATGCCCAGATGAAGAAGGAAGAGACAGAGTCCTTCGAGTACAACACCGACGAGATCGTTTCCTCTGATATCATCAACAGCACGGCAGGCTCGATCTTCGATGCAACCCAGACGAAGGTTCTTCCGATGGGCGACAAGACCCTGGTTCAGGTAGTTTCCTGGTATGACAACGAGAACTCCTATACAAGCCAGATGGTTCGCACGATCAAGTACTTCGGTTCTCTGATCGCAAAATAATCTGCCTGAATAAAAGGCAGGGGATGGCTTACATCCCGTAAATTCACCAGGCGGAGCCCGGTGCCTGTTTTCAAGGCTCCGGGCTCTTTTTCAGGAGGGAATACATGGCAGCATTTAACAAGAAAACAGTGGATGACATCAATGTAAAGGGCCTGAAAGTTCTCTGCAGATGCGACTTCAACGTTCCGCTCGACGGCACGAAGATCACGGACGAGACCCGTCTTGTGGCAGCCCTGCCGACTATCAAAAAGCTTATCGCAGACGGCGGCAGAGTGATCCTCTGCTCTCATCTTGGCAAGCCGAAGGGGCCGGACCCGAAGCTTTCCCTTGCTCCGGTAGCTGAGAGACTGTCCGAGCTTCTCGGTCAGCCGGTGACATTCGCGGCTGATGACACGGTCGTAGGCCCGAACGCGAGAGCGGCAGTCGAAAACATGAAGGACGGCGATGTGATTCTTCTGCAGAACACTCGTTACAGAGCAGAAGAAACCAAGAACGGCGATGCGTTCAGCAAGGAACTGGCTTCTCTTGCCGACGTATTCGTCAACGATGCATTCGGCACGGCTCACCGCGCACACTGCTCGAATGTCGGTGTCACGAAGTACATCAAGACCTGTGTTGTAGGATATCTGATGGAGAAGGAGATCAAGTTCCTCGGCAATGCGGTCAATGATCCGAAGCGCCCGTTCGTGGCGATCCTTGGCGGCTCGAAGGTTTCTTCCAAGATATCCGTCATCAACAATCTTCTCGACAAGGTCGACACCCTGATCATCGGCGGCGGCATGGCGTATACTTTCATGAAGGCACAGGGCGGCAGCATCGGCAAGTCGCTTGTTGAGAACGATTACATCGACTACGCGAAAGAGATGATGCAGAAGGCTGAGAAGAATGGTGTGAAACTTCTTATTCCGGTTGACACCATCGTGACGAAAGAATTCAGCAATGATTCCCCGGCTCATGCTGTAGAGGCCGGCAAGATTGCCGATGACGAGATGGGCATGGACATCGGCCCGAAGACGCAGAAGCTTTTCGCGGATGCCCTGGCTGGCGCGAAGACGGTTGTGTGGAACGGCCCGATGGGTGTATTCGAATTCCCGAACTTCGCAAAAGGCACGATCGCAATCGCGCAGGCTATGGCAGATCTGAAGGATGCCACGACTATAATCGGCGGCGGCGATTCGGCGGCGGCTGTTAACAATCTGGGCTTCGGCGACAAGATGACTCACATCAGCACAGGCGGCGGTGCCTCCCTTGAGTTCCTGGAAGGCAAGGAACTCCCGGGTGTTGCGGCTGCAAACGACAGAGACTAAAAAAGATATATGGTGCGGCAGGCTGGTTCAGACCTGCCGCCGGGAGATGTGTAAAATGCGCAGAAAAGTAATTGCAGGCAACTGGAAGATGAACATGACGCCGACACAGGCAAAGGCACTCGTGGCCACTCTTGCTGACGGTGTCAGAAATCCGGATGTGGACGTTATCTACTGTGTCCCGGCAATCGACATTCCGGCCGTGGCTGAGGCCATCAAAGGCAGTGCCGTTGGCCTTGGCGCCGAGAACATGTATTACGAGGAGAAGGGCGCCTACACGGGCGAAATCTCCCCGGATATGCTCACGGATGCCGGTGTTCAGTATGTGATCATCGGACACTCCGAGAGAAGACAGTATTTCAAGGAAGATGACGAGTGCATCAACAAAAAGGTTCTCAAGGCGTTTGAGCATGGCATCACACCGATCCTCTGCTGCGGTGAGACACTCAAGCAGCGCGAGGAAGGCATTACACTGAGCTGGATCAGAGGCCAGATCAAGTCTGCCTTGAACGGTGTAACAGCCGATCAGGTAAAGTCCATGATCATCGCCTATGAGCCGATCTGGGCGATCGGAACCGGCAAGGTCGCCACGACCGCGCAGGCCGAGGAAGTATGCGGTGCTATCCGCGCCTATATCGCAGAACTCTACGACAAGGACACAGCGGAGACCGTCCGCATCCAGTACGGCGGCTCCGTAAAACCGGAGAACGCGGCAGAACTCTTCGCCCAGCCGGATATCGACGGTGGCCTGGTTGGCGGCGCAAGCCTGAAGCCGGATTTCGCCAGGATCGTCAACTACAACAAGTAAGTTACAGCCGTAATTTCACCCGTCGGAATTTCTGCTTCCGGCGGGTGATTTTTACTTGATTCCAGCCTCCGGATTCTATATAATCGATTAGGTACGATTATCTGGAGGCGAATAGAATGTTTGGTTACAGCATCGCTGATATCTGCAGGTTTATCTGCATGGCCCTGTTTATCGTCGACGCCATTGTGCTGACAATTATGGTCCTGATGCAGGAGAGCAAGGAGCCGGGACTTTCCGGTGTCATCGCCGGAGCGGGCGAATCCTACTGGGGCCGGATCAAGGGACGGACTCTTGAAGGAAATCTCGTGAAGTTCACGACAATCGGAACGATTGTTTTCATGGTGCTCGGGCTTGTCCTCGATATGAATTTCTGATGTATTATTTCGTTTTCCCTCCATCGCCGACCGGCGTGGAGGGTATTTTTTTAGGAGGAGAAGCCGGAAGAAAATGAGCAGGTCAGATTTAAAGAAAAGAAAGAAGATTCTTTCGGATCTCATAACGAAAGACAAGTCCTATACCCCGATGCGCAAGCGGGAGATCGCGGCGCTTCTATCGATTCCGAAGGCTGAAGAGAGCCGCCTTGCCGAGGCTCTGGAATCGCTGATCCGCGACGGCGTAATTACCTTTTCCCGCGGGCGTTACTTTAAAGCTGAGAGCAGAGATTTCTCGGGCACATATCTTGCCAACCGGCGAGGATTCGGCTTCGTGCGGCCTGATGATGGCAGTGAGGATATCTTTATACCGAGAGATGCGACAGGCGGTGCATTTCATCTGGACACCGTTCACGGAAAGATAACTTCGCCCGCCGCCCCTGGCAGAAAAAAAGAAGGCGAGATAACTTCGATCGCCGATCATGGTATTGTCCGGATGGCCGGAACATTTGAGAAGCGCAGCAAGGTCGCCTGTGTCGTGCCGGACAACACGTCGGTTCCTGTGGAGATATCCATACCGGAAAATGCCGAGAACGGAGCAGAAGACGGCGACAAGGTTCTCGCCGCCATTACAGATTACGGCGCTTCCGACGGCCATGCGAAGGGACGGATCGAGCAGATCATCGGCTCGCAGGATACACCGGGAGCGGATATCACGAGTCTTGTGATGGCTTATGAGATCCCGTCCGTATTTCCGGAAGAAGTGCTCGCCCAGGCAAAGGCCCTCCCAAAGCGCGTGTATCCTCGCGATATGAAGGGACGAGATGACTTCCGGGGACTTCTCACGGTGACGGTCGACGGCCCGCATACAAAGGACTTTGATGATGCCGTGTCGCTAACCATGGAAGACGGCGTATATCATCTGGGCGTGCACATCGCGGATGTGTCCCACTACGTGCCGGAGGGATCCGCACTTGACAAGGAGGCGATAAACCGCGGGACGAGCTGTTATCTTCCGGACCGCGTCATTCCGATGCTTCCGGAGCAGCTGTCCAACGGCATATGCTCCCTCAATGAGAAGCGGAACCGTCTGACGCTTTCCTGTATGATGGATTTTGACGCTTCCGGGAATCGTCTCTCTTTCCGGATCTGTAAATCGGTCATCCGCACAGCCCACCGCATGATCTACGACGATGTTCAGAAAATCTTTGACGGTGACGCCAAGACCAGAGAGACCTATGCGGATGTCGTTCCGATGCTCGAGGATATGCACCGGCTGGCCCATATGCTATCAAAGCGGCGGAAAAAACGCGGAACGATTGATTTTGATTTTCCGGAGGCAGAGATCGTGCTGAAGAAAAACGGCCGGCCAAAGGAAATCGTACTGCGGGAACGCACAGACGCCACCCAGATGATTGAGGAATTCATGCTGGCTGCCAATGAAACGGTGGCAGAGGCTTTCTTTCGCAGAAAAGTTCCGTTCCTCTACCGGCGTCACGGGAAGCCGGATCCCGAGAAGATTCAAGAGCTGAAACGGGTCACGGCGGCGTTCGGATTCACGCTGCAGGGCGATCCGGCAGACATCAGTCCGATGCAGATCCAGGAACTCCTTTCACAGACGGAAGGCTCTGATGCACAGGAAATGATAGATACCCTGGTCCTCAGATCCATGCAGAGAGCGGATTACGGCCCACAGTGTCTGGGACATTTCGGCCTGGCGAGCCGGTATTACTGCCATTTCACATCTCCGATCAGGCGATATCCGGATCTTCAGATTCACCGGATCATCACGGAAAGTCTTGACAGAACGATGAATGACGCCAGAGTGGAGCATTACAACTCGATACTGGAGAATATCGGCACAAAGACGTCGGCGTGCGAGCGGCGGGCAGATGAGCTGGAACGCGAGGGTGACCAGCTCAAGATGTGCGAGTATATGCAGGAACACATCGGAGAAGCGTATGACGGCACCGTATCCGGTATAACGAGCTGGGGGATCTATGTGCGTCTTGGCAACTGCGTGGAAGGTATGGTGAGCGTCTCGTCTCTGCCGGGGTATTATATCTACGATGAGTCGCACTACTGCATGCGGCGTTCGGACGGGCAGAGGCAGTTCACGTTTGGGCAGAAAGTCCATATCCGCGTCGTGGCCGCTGACCCGATCACGCGCAATATAGACTTTGAGATGGCAGAAGAAGAGCCGCCGGTCAAACGCGCTCATTCAGGCAGCGCACACCCGGAGAAAAATTCTGAATCAAAAGGCAGATCCAGGCACAAAAACAGGCACAAAAAAAGCATCAGCAGCCCGTCTGAAGAAGAAACGAAGAAACACGAATATCAGGTAAAACGGCATGGCAGGAAAAGAAACAGGCATAAAAATTCTGGCAAATAATAAAAAAGCCTTTTTTGACTACTTCATAGAGGAACAGATTGAAGCCGGCATCGAACTGGCGGGCACGGAAGTGAAATCCATCCGCCAGGGAAAGGTTTCCATCAAGGAATCATACATCCGGATTGAGAATCGACAGGTCTATATAATCGGCATGAATGTAACGCCATATGAAAAGGGCAACATTTTCAACCGGGATCCGCTGCGCGTGAGAAGGCTTCTTCTGCACAGAGATCAGATCAACAAACTTGAGGCGGCCGCATCCCGGTCGGGTTACACCATCGTACCGCTTAACGTTCATCTGACGCGCGGCCGTGTCAAGGTCCAGATTGGCCTGGGCAAGGGCAAAAAGAATTATGACAAACGGGAATCCATTGCAAAGCGCGATCAGCAGCGGGCTATTCAGCGAGAGTTCCGCATGCGGATAAAATAATACGTCGGCGAAAAAGAAGGATTGCGAAGGGATCCTATTTGTGATTAAATAGTACATACGGGGTAGTAAAGGTTTCGACAGGGATTTCGAAGCTGGTGAAGCCGATCCGAAGGCGATCTGCGTCAGGACCGCAACTTAAACTAGACGCTGATAACAACAGAGTCGCTCTTGCTGCCTGACTTAACAGTCATCCAGTGAGACAAAACGCTTCCTGCGGGAAGCGGGTCCGTCCGGTGCACCTGTACGCCGGGGCACGGATCTCATAATACAGGGCACGATGCCGGGTAAGCTTTGCCCCGGTACTCGGTCAACAGCGAGAGCTGCATGAAGCTACCTGCTTATGCGTGTTGTGTTCACCCGCCGCGCTCTGCAGGGAAGTGGCCTCTCAGGCCGGAAACGATGAACTATGATCGGTAGAAGAACAGGGGACAGATCTTTGGACACGGGTTCGACTCCCGTCTACTCCATGGCGTAAATCCGGGAATTCCGCAATTGGCGGGTTTCCGGGTTTTTGTTTTCCAAGTGAATCTGCCTGATGGCAAAGCCTTTAGTAAAATAATCGACATGTCTCATCGAAGAGTCAGGCATAATAAAATCCCAGGAGAAGATCAATGGCTGATACGACAACAAAAGATATGACACAGGGGCCGATCCTGAGAGAGATCCTGACCTTTGCCTTTCCGCTCATGCTCGGCAACATCTTTCAGATGCTCTACAATACAGTTGACTCTATCGTTGTCGGCAGATTTGTCGGAACGGAAGCCCTCGCGGCGATGGGCGCAACCACATTGATCGCGAATATGGCGGTCTTTTTCTTCAACGGTTTCTCTGTCGGCGCCGGCGTTGTGATCGGTCGGCTCTTCGGTGCCAGAGACTTAGAGAAGCTTCATGAAGCTGTCGAGACGACTATCTTCACGACGATTCTGATGAGCATTATTTTCACAGGCATCGGTATCTTCGGCGCAGATTTCCTGCTTCGCGTGATGGCAACACCGGCAGATGTCTTCGACGGTGCGAGTCTGTATCTGCGCATTTACTTTGCGGGTGTCTCGGGACTGCTCATCTACAACATGGGCAGCGGCATCCTGCGCGCGGTCGGCGATTCAACCAGACCGCTGTATTTCCTGATTCTGACGAGTGTCTTGAACATTGTGCTTGATCTGATCTTTGTCCTGGGCTTTGGATCAGGAATTGGCGGGGCGGCGCTGGCAACGATCATCTCCCAGTTCATTTCGGCATTCCTCACGATGTTTCTTCTCACACGCACGAAGGATATCTACCGCGTGACCTGGCGCGATCTGCGCCTGAACAGCGAGATCTTCCGGCAGATCCTCACCATCGGACTTCCGACTGGCATTCAGTCGGCGATCACTGCCTTCTCCAACATGTTTGTGCAGGCGTATGTCAATTACTTCGGGTCTACCGTAATGGCGGGATGGGCTGCATACAATAAGCTTAACCAGTTCGTCATGCTGCCGATGCAGACGATGGCGATGGCGGCGACGACCTTTGTCAGCCAGAACGTAGGTTCGGGCAATGTACAGCGCGAGAATAAGGGGACGAAGATATCCATTGCAGTGACGCTGCTGATCACATTCGCCGTCGTCACGGCCGTGGAACTGTTCTCCGGGCCTGCAGTCGGGCTCTTTACCAATGATCCGGAAGTTGTTTTGAGCGGTCAGCTCTTCCTGCACGTCAACATGTATTTTCTTATGTTCAACTGTGTAAACCACGTGCTGGCCGGTTCTCTTCGAGGACGATCCGATTCGATGGGGCCGATGATAATCATGCTGCTGAGCTTTGTGCTGATCCGCCAGATCTATCTGTTCTTTTTCACGCGATTTATCAGCAATACGCCGGGCACTGTCGGATTTGGCTACCCGGTCGGCTGGATGTCCTGCTGCGTGATCGAAGTCATCTATTTTCTTCTGCGATGGAACCGCCGGGAGAAAGCCGATGCAAGAGCCATCCATGACGAAAAACACAACACCTGATACCGGTGCATATTGGCACCCGGGTGAAAATATAGTACAATACCACATGAGCAAAGGCGCTCGGGGCCAGGCGGTCCTGGGCGCATTTTTATTCCGCAGGGGTAAAAAGGACAGAACCTGACTTGTGGGGGCTGATTCCGGAATCAAGGAGGAAATGGCGTGAGTTCAGAAGACAAAAAGGTGAGAAAAGACGGCTTTAACACGCAGTTAGGCTTTATCATCGCCTGCATCGGTTCGGCCGTCGGAATGGGGAATCTCTGGCGCTTTCCGGTGCTTGTATCAAGGTATGGCGGAATGACCTTTCTGATTCCGTATGTCATCTTCGTCGTCCTTATCGGCACAACTGGCGTCGCTGAGGAGATAGCCCTCGGACGCAGCACGGGATCAGGGCCGATCGGTGCTTTCGGCAAGGCTGTGGCGCACGCGGGGAAGGACAGCCGCGTGGGGAAGGCTATCGGCTATATTCCAGTCGCGGGTTCTCTGGCGATGGCCATCGGCTACACCTGCGTCGTTGGATGGATTTTCAAGTACTTTTTCATGGCACTGACCGGTCAGGTCAGTGCCATGGGAGCCGATATCGACCAGATCGGCGGCGTGTTCGACTCGACTGCTTCCGCCTGGGGCAATAATCTGTGGCTGGTCATCGCCTGCATGGTCACATTTTTGATTATGGCTTTTGGCGTTGCCGGTGGTATTGAAAAGGCGAACAATTTCATGATGCCGCTTCTCTTCGCCATGCTTGTCATTCTTGCCATTTATGTCAGCTTCCAGCCTGGCGCGTCCGGCGGCTACAAGTACATCTTCACGGTGAATCCCGCAGGTCTTGCCAATCCGCAAGTCTGGATTTATGCTTTCGGTCAGGCGTTCTTCTCACTCTCTGTTGCCGGAAACGGCACTGTGATCTACGGAGCCTACCTCCGGGAAGATGAGGACATTCCCTTCTCGGCCAGAAATGTGGCGATATTTGATACACTGGCAGCGCTGCTCGCAGCGTTCGTGATCATCCCGGCCATGGCGACTTCCGGCGCGTACTTAAGCTCCGGCGGCCCGGGGCTCATGTTCATTTATCTTGTCAACGTCATCAATCAGATGCCGGGCGGCAGGATTGTCACAGTCATCTTTTATCTGTGTGTCCTGTTCGCAGGCCTGAGTTCTCTGATCAACCTCTATGAGGCGCCGGTCGCGACCATGCAGCAGCAGTTTCGGATGAAGCGCGTGCCTTCTGTCCTCGCGATCGGTATCCCCGGAACCCTCGTCGCTCTGTGCATTCAGGGCATCGTCTCCGGCTGGATGGACGCGGTCTCGATCTACATCTGTCCGCTCGGCGCCATGTTCGCCGGCATCATGTTCTACTGGATATTCGGTGAGAAATACGCAATCAGCGCTGTCAACCGCGGCGCAAAGCATCCGCGCGGTAAGAAATGGTATAACACAGGGAAATATCTTTACTGCGGTCTTGCGCTTCTGGCTCTGGTGGCCGGCGCAATCCTCGGCGGTATCGGCTGATTTATAAGAGAAAGGTAAGAGTGACATGCGAATCAGAGCGTTTTCGGCGCGTCCGGACGAGGACGAGTTTTTTGACAGGTTCAGCAGGGAATACGGCCATGATCTTGTGAAGGACCCGCGGCCGCTGAATATTCAGACGGCTGCAGACACAAGAGGCTTTGAGGGGCTGTCCATCGTCCAGGACGGGTATCTGACCGATGATGTTATGCAGGTGCTGATCGATAACGGTGTGAAGTACCTGGCACTTCGAACGATCGGATACGACGGCATCAATGTAAAGATGGCCAATGATCACGGCGTGCGCCTGTCCCATGCGGGCTATTCGGCATATTCGGTGGCCAATTACACCGTCATGATGATTCTCATGTGCCTGCGCAAGGCGCTCTATATTCTCATGCGCTCTCACACGGCCGATTATTCACTGGGCAAGGCGGAAGGCCGCGAGATGCAGAACATGACCGTCGGCGTCATCGGCACAGGGCGCATAGGGAAGGCCGTCATAAAGAATCTCTCCGGCTTCGGCTGCAAGATCATCGCCTATGATATCTGCCCTTCAAAAGATCTGGATAATGTTGAGTACGTTTCCCTTGATGAGCTGTACCGTCGCTCTGACATCATCACCCTGCACACCTTCCTGAGCGAGGACACCTTTCACATGATCGACGAAAAGGCCATTGCCAGGATGAAGGATGGTGTCACCATCATTAACTGCGCCAGAGGCGCGCTGATTGACACAAAAGCACTGATCAAGGCGATCGAGGACGGCAAGGTCGGCTCCGCCGGCATCGACTGCTTCGAGGGCGAAGACGATGTCATCCGCACCGATCACAACTATGACCGCCGCGTGACGAACCATGACTACATTATCCTCAAGTCCTTCCAGAACACGATAGTATCTCCTCATGTCGCGTTCTATACCGACCAGGCCGTTTCCGACATGGTCGAGTGTTCCCTCAGGTCTCTGAGCCAGTTTGAAAAAGGTGAGGCCGTGCCGCTGGAAATTCACGCCTGATCCCGTGCCGCTGCAGAGAAAATCCCACAAATTGGTGCTTTTTGTCCATGTTTTCTGCTATAATTGGATTAGTTTGGATGAGCAGTGAATATAAGAGAGAGGGAGGTAGTTATGGGCGAAGAGCTGATTGGCGCAGCTGTTTCACATGGCAGATTCGGGCGTGGAACGATCGAGACCGTAGAGGACAGATATGTCACGATTGCCTTTGACAGAGACCATGCCGAGAAGACATTTCAGTACCCGGACGCTTTTGAAAAGTTCATCAAAGCGGAAGATCCGGCGGTGAGCAAGATCGTGAAAAGAGATCTGCAGACAGCCATCGCACAGCGGGAGAAGGAAGAAGCGGAGATGTCCGCGAACATCCGGACGGCTCTGGACAGGATCGCCGAAGTTCAGAAGCAGGCAGAAGAAAAGAAAAAAACGACCAGACAGAAGAGCCGGAAGGCGGAGACAGATGAAGATTTTGTCTGATTGCTGCAGGAGAGCCGTGCGTTGAACTCAAAGGAACGTGTGCTTAAGCTGCTGGAAGAGACAGAAGAAGAATTTCTGTCAGGTGAGTACATAGCGAAAATTCTGGGAATATCCCGCACTTCCGTCTGGAAAGCCATCCGCGCACTTCGAGGTGAGGGGGAGGAAATAGAAGCTGTCACCAACCGGGGATACCGGCTGTCTGACAACCCCGGATCGCTCTCCGGCCGGAAGCTTCAAGAAGCACTGGGCGAAGATGACGGGCGTCTCATCTTCCTGGAGAACACCGGTTCAACCAACCAGGAGGCTAAGATTCTCGCCATGCAGGGTGCAGCAGACGGCACGGCGATTGTCGCGAAGCAGCAGTCAGAAGGCGCCGGGCATGACAGCCACCGGTTCTGGTCCCCGGAGGGCGGAATTTATCTGAGCGTGATACGCCGCAAGGGAGCTGTTGCGTGGAGGGAGAGCCGCGATATCACAAGATCCGGGGCATGCGCAGCGTGTCAGGCGATTCACGATGTGTGCGGGATCTCCTGCCGCATCCGACCGGTCAATGATCTGTATCGTGACGGGAAGAAGATCGGCGGCATTCTCACGGAAACGATGGAAGATGCAGAGACCGGGAGAACAAGCTGGGCTGTGATCGGTGTCGGGATCAGTTATTGCATCCGGCAGGACTCCTTTCCGGATGATTTAAAAACACGCTGCTCGTCCCTGTATCCGGACGGCAGGGCAGAGGCAAGCGCAAACCGCCTGGCAGCAAGACTGATCTGTCTGCTGCGGGAAGTTCCTCCAGACAGTGAACATCTGCAGGCATTGTACACAGACTGGGTACTCGGAAGATGAACGGAGAATGACGGCATCTTTCGGGCACCTGTGCTTTCCGGATCCTGGTGTCCGGAAAGGCAGTATAAGCACAAAATACGCCGCGGAAAGCAAGTGCTTCCGCGGCTTTTGGAATGCAATGCCGGTAATCTGCGTCAGTTTTCCGCTGCTGTTTCGGACGCATTCACCGGATGCCGTCTGATGTATTCTTTAATCGCCTCGAAGCTCTGTTCGCTCAGCGCGTGTTCCATATGGCATGCGTCATTCGCCGCAGTCGTCTCATCGATGCCAAGTTCTTTGAGCCATTTGCTGAAACATTTGTGACGTTCATAGATCATACTGGCAATTTGCTTGCCTTCCGGTGTAAGATAAATATAGCCGGCCGGTGTCACGGTAATCTTTCCGGACAGCCGCAGATTCTTCATAGCCACGCTCACGCTGGACTTCTTATATCCCATGTCATTGGCTATATCAACCGAACGAACGACCGGAAGCTTCTCACTCAACATCAGGATTCGCTCGAGGTAATCCTCAGAAGATTCGCTGATTCGCAATTTTCATACCTCCTGTTTGAGAATGTAATCAAAGTTAGTTAAATCGTACCTCAGTATATCATTATTACTGTCTCTGTGCAAGAGGTTCATATAAAAAAGGAAATTGGAATATGGATTCTTATAAAGTGTTGGTAGCAGATGACGAAAGCCGGATGCGAAAGCTGGTTCACGACTTTCTCGCCCGCAGGGGATATATTGTGCTGGAGGCAGGAGACGGGCAGGAGGCTCTGGACCTGTTTTATTCGGACAAGGAGATCGCTCTCGTGATCCTGGACGTTATGATGCCGAAGATCAACGGATATGACGTATGTCGGGAGATACGGCAGACATCCTCCATCCCGGTGATCATTCTGACCGCCAAGGGAGAAGAAGAGGATGAACTCACCGGCTTCAACTGCGGTGCCGATGAGTATATTGCGAAGCCGTTTTCTCCCAGGATTCTGACTGCCCGCGTCGATGCACTCCTGCGCCGCTCCTATCCTGACAACGCCACTGACAAGCCCGTCACGATCGGCGGCATAACGCTGGACAAGACAGCACACCGTGTCAGCGTGGAAGGTCAGGATGTCGAGCTGTCCTTCAAGGAATTTGAACTGCTTGAGTACTTCATGAAAAATAACGGCGTTGCGCTCTCTCGCGAGAAGATTCTCAACAATGTCTGGAACTATGATTACTATGGAGATGCGCGCACCATCGACACCCATGTCAAGAAGCTCCGGCACAAGCTGGGGCCGTGCGGGGATTATATCCAGACGATCTGGGGAATGGGGTATAAGTTCACCCCTGCATCCAGGTGACGAATTCCGTACGGAGGTGTGAATAAAATTGCTCCATACAATCAGGCCCTCACGCAGTCAGAGGAGTGAAGAATCCGTCCGTCTCTTTCACTCGATCCGTTTCCGCATTACCGTTCTCATCACTGCCATTGTCCTCAGCATGACCTGTACACTGCTTCTGCTCAACACATTTTTCGTTGAGCCGTATTATCTTCGGACAAAACGCAGGGATATGGCAGATGCCTACGGTGCTGTGAACTCGGTCATGAATGAATACATGGGCGGAAGTCTTTCCAAAGATGATGCAACAGCACGGCTGGACCAGATGGTATCGCCTTATTCTGTCGATCTTCTCATCATCGACAGCAGCTGGCAGATAATCTATTCCAACTCGCGTGACGCCGGCATAATGTTGAAAAAAGTTCAGGACACCGTACTTGGCGGCTATCCCTTCCGGGGCAATTTTGACGCCGGCAGCAGCACCACCATCATCGAGAAGACAGATGCCTATACGCTTCAGAAATCCTACGACAGCCGGCTCAACGACAACTTCTATGAACTGTGGGGAACGTACGGGAACGGCACGACCGTACTGATCCGGATGCCTCTGCTGAGTGTCCGGGACACAATCATCATGACCAACCGTTTCATCCAGATCTCCGGCGTTCTGATCTTCGTGGTCGGTCTCCTGGCCGCCTCCGGATTCTCCGGGCTGATTTCCAATCCGATCAAGCACCTGTCAGAGATCGCCAGCCGGATGAGTTCCCTGGACTTTAACGCGCGCTATGAAGGCCATGACAAGAGCGAGATCGGCGTGCTCGGGCAGAAGATGAACGAGATGAGCAGAAATCTTGAAGAGACGATCGGAGAACTCAAATCAGCCAACATGGAACTCCAGCGCGACATCGAGCGGAAGACGCAGATCGACAACATGCGGAAGGAATTCCTGAGCAACGTGTCGCATGACCTGAAGACACCGATTGCTCTGATCCAGGGATATGCGGAAGGTCTCAAAGACGGGATCGCCGATGATCCGGAGAGCAGCGCCTATTACTGTGATGTGATCCTGGACGAGGCAAAGAAGATGAACACCATGGTCCGCCGGCTGCTGGATTTGAATCAGATCGAATTTGGAAGCGAAAAACCTGTCATGAAGCGCTTTGACCTGGCACGTCTCCTGCACGACTGTGTTTCAGCCAACCGGCTGACAGCCGGACAGAACGGTATAGATCTCACGTATGAGGGACCGGAGAGCGGCATCGACGCCTGGTCAGACGAGACCAAAGTCGACGAGATGATAACCAATTATCTCTCAAATGCCATCCATTATGCATCCGGCAGAAAACAGATCCGCGTCTGGGAGACGGATGAGGGATCCGATCGGCGCGTGCATGTGTTCAATACCGGAGCGCAGATTCCGGAAGAGGAGCAAGATAAGATCTGGGAGAAATTCTACAAGATCGACAAGGCAAGGACTCTCGAATACGGCGGAAACGGCATCGGACTGAGCATTATAAAGGCGATCTGTGACTCGTACGGAAAACCGTGCGGCGTCCTGAATCACCCGGACGGCGTTGAATTCTGGTTCGACGTGGACGGCAGTGCCATGAACGCATCCGATGCCAGAGCGCAGGACGCCCGGTAAGTTCTCCGTTACCTGTATTCAGGAGAAGTCGGGCCCCAGCACGGCATTCCGGGTGCAGGCCTCCGCTTCTTCGCGTGTCAGGAAATGCATGAAGGAAGCACGTGTCTCAGGCGAGCCGGCGCCATCACCGGTGCATCCATACTGCGCAAAAAATGCGCTTCTGTGCGTCTGCGGTTTATTCCAGTCGTCAACTCCAAGCGGATTAACGGATGCGTCCATACTGCAGTTCAGGAAGACTGCCTTTGCAAAGTCTCTCCACGGGCGCGCAAGAAACGCGCTGCCTTTCGGGCAGTCTCCGGTAAAACGGCAGTTCTCGAACACATAGCCGAACGGCTCGCCCTCGCCGGTGGACGGTGCGCAGTAGAACGCATCGGGAAAGCGGCCGCTGTCAACGGCAAACAGCGTACAGTCATAAAAGTAAGCCCTTGCGGAGCCAAAGATGAAGTCAATCTCACCGGCGATGAAGCAGGATTCGTAGAGCTGACGGCCCGTAATGCGGGGTGCGTCTTTTGTGGGCCCTGTAAACCCTCCTTTTTCAATCTCCTTTGGCGGGAGCGGTCCGGTAAAAAGTGTGTCCTGCGCACCGAGTATCCGGCAGTTTCGAAACGAGATCCGGTCACCTTCCGCGTAGACGGCGATGGCCTGACCGGCCAGTCTGCCGGGACCGGCTGTGTTCTCAACGCACAAGTTCTCAGCGTGAAAATTATCCGCAAACACCAGCATGGTATAAGACCGGAATGTGCCGCGGCGGCTTCCGTCCGGCATAGTCATCCTGGCGCAGAGGTCCGCAGTTATCCGCGTGACGTCATTCCCCTGACCGATGATCGTGACATTGGGTTTTCGGATTTCCACGCGCTCATGCCAGGTGCCGGCGGAAAGCCGGATCGTACCGCCTGTGGCAGGCAGCGCGTCGACAGCTTTCTGGATACTTGTCATGTGGCCGGAAGGATCAGCGGATACGGTTATTTCTGTGTTCGTCATGGGGTAACTCCTGTCTTTTTACTGTCTTTTGCCGTTTGAACTGGTATAATAGGCACGAATCTCATGCCGGAAAGGAGCAGTGCCATGGAAATCCGCACAGGAATACGGGATGTCGGAACATACCTCTCTCTGCGGGAGTCCGTGGGCTGGATCCGGCTCACGCGGGCACAGGCACAGAAGGCGCTGGCAGGCAGCCTGGAAGTCTTCACCGTCTTTGACGGGGAAAAGCCGATCGGCATGGCAAGGCTTGTCGGCGACGGTGCGGTCGTCAGCTACGTGCAGGATCTCATCATTGTGCCCGAATATCAGGGGCAGCGGATCGGCAGCCTGCTTCTTGACACCGTTACGCGCTATGTCCGCAGGAATATGCTGCCGGGCACACGGATGATGTTTGACCTGATGTGCCGCAAGGGAATGGAAGAATTCTACCTGAAACACGGCTTCACGGCCAGACCCACGAAGAATCTGGGTCCGGGTATGATCGAGTACATCTACAAGTATCCGGATGGCAGCACGGATATAAAGGACTTTTAAAAAGATCCCGGCAGGCTGGAAGCGGCCTGTCGGGATCCTGCAAGCGTTCAGTCAAGAATGGATTTTACGTAGGCACCGATCTTCTCGTCTTTGCAGTTCGCGAAGAACAGCTCCCTGAAATTCTTTCCGGCAACTGCGCCTTTCACAAGTTCCGGATCCAGGCTCTTCAGAATCTCCACCAGGTCTTCCTTGAATGCAGCCTTGCGTACTGTGTCAAGAATCCGCTTGTTGCGCTGCTCCGGAACGGCTCTCTCCTTGGGATAACCGCTTCCTGACGGCTCAGACCAGAGCTTCTCGAAGATATACTGAAGGTTCAGATCACCTCCCCAGCCGAAGCGGAGCGCAAACGGAATGGCGATCGCGTTACCGTCATTGATCTGAGCGAAAGTATAAGCATCCAGAGGGTCCTCCACATGGCCGCAGATAACGCCCGGGAATGAGTTGAGGGCGAGCATGGCTCCTTCTCCGGTCCCGCATCCGGTGACAACAAAATCCGCTGCCTTTGCATTCAGCAGGATCGCTGCCAGAATTCCGTTCTGGACATATGTGAGCTGCGCCTCGTCATCGGCTGCATACATTCCGTAATTGTCAACCGTGTAGCCCTTTTCGTCGGCAACCTTCTTGAGAGCCGCGTAAATGGTGCTGTTTTTAGCCGCCTGGCTGTTTTCGTTGATCAGTGCAATTCTCATGTGACGTTCATACCTCGTTTCTGTTATGATACTGTGTACAGTCAACCGTGTGCCTGATCTGGGCACACGCCGCTATTACAAGTATAGCACGCCGTGCAGACGGCGGCAATCTTGCCGCTCGCCCGGCTGTGCTTTTTGAGAAAGGAATGCAAGATGGCAGATGAATCCCGTCAGGCAAAGTTTCTGGAGGACCTGAACAATCTGAAGGAATACGCGAAGGTAAATGGCGGTTTTATAACGGAAGAAGACATACAGGAATATTTCAAAGACATCCGTCTTGATGAGCAGCAGCTCTCCATGGTCAATGGTTTCCTCCGCGCGGGCGGGATCAGAATCCGCGGATATAACGGAAGCAATGCCTACACGGCCTGGGAGGAGAAGAAGGCGCTTGAGGACGAGAAGAACGCTTCTGACACAGACGTACAGGTGCCGGAGACCGATGAAAAGAACATGGATCTGTATCTGGAAGAACTGGCCAGGATGCCGGAAGTCTCGGACGAGGACTGCGGATATCTGCTGATGGAGATTGAAGAGGGCAAGGATGATGACGCCGTGGGGCGGCTGACGGAAGGATGCCTGCCGAAGATTCTGGACTTCGTGCAGCCGTTCATCGGGCAGGGCGTCGCGTCAGGCGACCTCGTCCAGGAGGCAAACCTGATCCTTTTTGACTACATCCAGGGAAGGCAGTGGCTGAAGAATACAGAATGGCGTGACAAGATCAGGCGCGGAAGCAAGGAAGATCTGCAGAGCGTGCTTCACGGGATGATGGACGAAGTGAGAAAAAAGATACAGAATCAGATGCGCGTGGTGCTCACAGACCAGAACCAGGAGAATGATGTGTCCCGACAGATCGTGTACCAGGTCAACCGGGTGAGTGAAGCGGCAAAGCGCTTCCGCGAGGAACACGGGCGGAAGGTGACACCGGATGAACTGGCGAAAGCCATGCATGTCAATCCGGAGGTCATCACCCAGGCGATTGAGTTCTCGGGCAGTACCATCCCGGATATCGAGATGAAGGCGACAATGCGGCCGCGCAGAATCGGCCCGCGCTGAGGGCTGCGAGACGCATTTTTGTGCCATTTTTATTGAAAGCCTCCGGGGAAATGTCTATAATAGTGATAACAACCGTAATTTCCTGGGGTGTTCGCCAGCCGTTTACGTCGGATCCTACAATCTTTATAAGGGATTCTCATATCGGCTCTCTAATGTCAGGCCTCCTTTGTAGTGGAAGACAGCGGTCTGTCCTGCGGAAACCCACCTGGCTTTGGCTAGGAATCTACTGTTGGCAGCGGCATCCTGGGTTTTTACCGGAGTCCTTCAGGGAGGTTCATTTCTTTTTTGAAATGAACCTCCTTTTTGACCAAAGAAGATCTGCAAGACGCCCCTCTCCAGGGAAACATCCGGATTTCTTGCAAATGCACCCAGGTTTCGATACAATGGAAGATGCTGTTTAAAGTTTTTGTATCAACCTCTGGAGAACGGAATGGAACTCACCTTTCATCTGGCTGCATTTGACGGGCCTCTCGACCTGCTCCTGCATCTGATCGAAAAAAACAAAGTGAATATCTACGACATTCCGATCGCCATGATCACGGATCAGTACATGGAATATATCAACGCTGCCAATGAGGAAGATCTGGATGTCATCAGTGAATTCCTCGTCATGGCGGCGACTCTGCTTGACATCAAGGCAAGGATGCTGCTTCCGCACGAAAAGGAACCGGTGGAAGACGATGAAGACCCGAGAGCGGAGCTTGTCAGGAGACTCGTCGAGTACCGCATCGCCAGAGAGGCGGCCGGAGACCTGCGGGAGCGCGAGGAGAGTGCCGGTCAGGTGCTGTACCGGGATGTCCCGGTGCCGGGCGAGATTGCTGAGTTTCAGGAGCCTGTTGATGTTCAGGAATTGATCGGAGACCTTACCTTGCAGAAACTCCATGCGGTCTTTGAGGACGTGATGAGGAGACGCAGCGAGAAAATCGACCCGGTCCGCTCAAAATTCGGTAAAATCGTGCGCGAGAAGGTCAGCATGGCAGATGGTGCGGCAGCCGTCAAGCGGCATCTTCGCGGGCGCAGAGAAGTCTCTTTCCGGGAACTTCTGGAGGAACATGAAAGCCGGCAGCAGCTCATCGTCACATTTCTTGTGGTGCTCGAGCTCATCCGGCGCGGATATGTGACGGCAAGTCAGGAAGAGACCTGCGGAGAGATAACCATTCAGGTTATAAACGATCCGGAAAATGCAGCATTTGGAGAAGATCATGACGGACAGTGAGTACAAGGCAGCCGCGGAGGCTATTCTTTTCACCATGGGGACAGCCGTCCCGCTTCACACGCTGGCGCAAGCTCTTGAAATCTCTGACGAAAGAATGGAAGAGCTTCTGCGGGATATGGAGACGGCGTATCAGGCTCCTGAAAGAGGAATCCAGCTTCGCAGGCTGGATGACAGTTATCAGCTCTCCACCAAGCCGCAGTTCTTCCGGCAGCTGGTAGCGGTTGCCAGCCAGCCGAAGCGGTATACCCTGTCCCAGGCACTGCTTGAGACACTGGCGATCGTCGCCTACAAGCAGCCGGTGACCCGGCTTGAGATTGAGAAGATTCGGGGCGTGTCAAGCGGGCACGCGCTGAACCGTCTGGTCGAGTACGGACTGATTGAAGAAGCCGGGCGGTTAAACGCCCCCGGAAGGCCGCTGCTCTTCGGCACGACCGAAGAATTTCTCCGGGCTTTCGGCCTGTCACAGACCGGTGATCTGCCGCAGGTGAGTGCTGAGGAATTTGAAAAGATGAAACAGATGGCAGAAGCTGAAGCTGAGGCGGACCGGCAGGAAGTGCCTGCGGAGAACAATTCAGAGAAGACGGAAAGCCCCATTGATGTAGAAATCTGACACCGCAGAAGTGATCTGAGACAGTTTGAAAGGAGAAACGGAATGGAAAGAAAAAATGCGTGGGAATCGTACGACAAGGAGACGTATGTCCAGGTTTTTGCCTTTGCCGAACAGTACCGGAAATTCATCTCCCGGAACAAGACCGAGCGGGAGTGCACCGCTGCGGCTGCCCTGATGGCCAAGGAGGCCGGATACCGTGATCTTTACGGCGTTATTGAGCAGGGAATTGCCTTAAAGCCGGGCGACCGCGTCTACGCGGTGAACATGAACAAATCCATCGCGCTTTTTGAGATCGGAACCGAGCCCATTGAAAACGGGCTGAATATTCTCGGAGCACACATTGATTCACCAAGACTTG
>DGVL01000021.1:12012-13864 GCA_002394965.1 Lachnospira sp. UBA4285 | reverse complement strand
CAAGGGGCAGCGCGGCATGATCGTCGCTCAGCCAAAAGCCGGAAAGACGACTCTGCTGAAGCAGATTGCCCGCGCAGTGGTCGCCAACGAGCCCTCGATGCATGTGATCATCCTTCTGATCGATGAGCGGCCGGAAGAAGTCACCGACATGAGGGAAACCGTTCTCGGCAGAAACGTGGAGGTGATTTACTCAACCTTTGACGAACTTCCGGAGCATCACAAGCGCGTGGCCGAGATGACGATCGAGAGGGCCAAGCGCCTGGTGGAACAGAATGAGGACGTGATCATCCTTCTGGATTCCATCACGCGTCTTGCCAGGGCATACAATCTGACAGTCACTCCGTCCGGCAAGACGCTCTCCGGCGGCCTTGATCCGACCGCACTCTACGGGCCGAAGAGTTTCTTCGGCGCAGCGAGGAATACCAGAGAGGGCGGAAGTCTCACGATTCTGGCGAGCGCGCTTGTGGAGACCGGGAGCAAGATGGACGACGTGGTCTTTGAGGAGTTCAAGGGGACCGGCAACATGGAACTGGTTCTGGACCGCAAGCTCTCCGAGAAGCGCGTGTTCCCGGCTATTGATCTGGCCAAGTCCAGCACGCGCCGCGAAGATCTGCTTCTGACACCGGATGAGGAGATTGCCGTGAGCAAGCTCAGAAGAGCGCTGAATGGCGTAAGACCTGAGGAGGCAGCCGAGCGGATTATCGATCTGTTTTATAAGACGCGCTCCAACGATACACTGGTGAAACTTCTCCTTCAGAGAAATTATATCTGAATAAAATGCACTTGAACTTGATTTGAATATATGGTAATCTGAAAAAGCTGTTGTATAGACGGCATTATTCGACGGCGGACTTGTAAGCACAAGGGATGCGGTGAGAGTTTTCCTCACTAGTGTGCATGTAACCAGTACCGGTGCCGTAAGATAAGCCGATTGTTTTCTTCGTCAGAAGCGGATTCTGACGGGCGGACAGCAATGAAAAGAATAAGAGGTGAATATTATGAAAAAGGACATCCAGCCGACCTACTATCACGACGCGAAGGTTATCTGCAACTGCGGCAACGAGTTCACGACGGGCTCTACAAAGCCGGAGATTCACGTGGAAATCTGCTCCAAGTGCCATCCGTTCTACACCGGCCAGCAGAAACAGATTTCTGCCCGCGGCCGTATCGACAAGTTCAACAAGAAGTACGGTCTCAACTAATTCAGGGATTCGTGACATCAGGCTCCCCGCGCGGCGAACATGCCCGCGGGGAGCTTTTTGTAAAGTGAAGGAAAACCGATATTGAATAATTCCGGCATCGGAGGCCAGGCTGTACTGGAAGGTATCATGATGCGGAGTGCTTCTTCTCAGGCTGTCGCCGTTCGAAAGAGCGACGGGAGCATACAGCTTAAGACAAAGGCACTGCAAACACCAGCCTGGTATGCAAAGGTAAAGAAAATCCCGGTGGTGCGGGGAATCTGCGCTTTTCTTGTGTCTATGCTCGAGGGGATCCGCGCAGTTAATGATTCCGCCAGCATGCTGGACGACAGCGATGACACCAGCGGAAACGAGGAGACAAGCGGGGACGGAAGTGCCGCAAACAAAGGCACAGGTAATGGCTTTGGTTCAGTACTTACCGTACTATTTGCGATTGCACTCGCGATCCTGCTTTTTACCGTGCTCCCATACAGGCTCTCCAGAATGTTTGAGAGCTGGGGATTCGGCATAAGTGCCATGAATCTGATCGAGGGCGGCATCCGCATACTGATTTTCATCTCGTATCTGACGGGCGTCTCCCTGATTAAAGATATACGGCGCACGTATATGTATCACGGCGCGGAACACAAGTGCATCAACTGCATCGAGCACGG
>DGVL01000021.1:0-11918 GCA_002394965.1 Lachnospira sp. UBA4285 | reverse complement strand
GGCGAGCCGTTTTCATCGGCGTTGCAGCACCAGCTTCCTTTTTGTCGTCGTGTTCCTCAGCGTCGTTCTGTTCCTGTTCATACGTTCCGGTAATCCGGCTGTCCAGCTGCTGATGCGGATCGCTCTGATTCCGCTCATTTCAGGCATCTCATATGAGATGCTTATGTATGCAGCAAGTCACGACAATACGTTGGCTCGCGTTCTGTCATCTCCCGGGCTGCTCATGCAGCGTCTCACCACGAGAGAACCGGATTCCGCGATGGCAGAAGTCGCAATACAGGCTGTGGAGGCAGTATTTGACTGGAGAGAATATCTTGGGAAGAATGACCAGTGTCAGACAGCTGGCAGCAATGGGGACAGCGAGACTGAAGGCGGCAGGCGTTGAGTGCGCGGATTACGACGCGAAGCAGCTGCTGTTTCACTGTACGGGGCTGACGGAGGGAACTTACCTGGCAGATCCGCAAAGGCGTGTAACGCAGGAAGTGCAAGATCGCTATGACCGGCTCATCCACTTCCGGGAGCAGAGGATTCCGCTTCAGCATATCCTGGGACATGCGTGGTTTTACGGCCGGGAATTCACAGTGAACAGCGATGTCCTGATTCCCCGCCCGGATACCGAAGTTCTCGTGGAAGAAGCCCTGAAAGCGATCAGGCCGGGGGATGATGTGCTTGATGTGTGTACCGGGAGCGGCTGCATTCTGCTGACGATTGCATGTGAGCAGAAAATAAGGACGGGGCTGGGAACCGATATCTCCGCGAAGGCCCTTGCCGTTGCGGAGCAGAATCTGACGCGGCTCGCCGGGGAGATGGCGGGCGGCGTTCCCGCGTTTGCGCAGGGGGATTTGCTGGATCCGGCTGCTGGAAAAGTATTTGACGTGATCGTATCCAATCCCCCGTATATTCCCAGCCGGGTGATCCCGGGCCTTGCGCCGGAAGTACGGGATCATGATCCGCTCGGAGCGCTCGATGGCGGGGAAGACGGACTTGCCTTTTACCGGCGGCTTGCGGCCGGGGCAGAAAAGGCCCTGAAGCCGGGCGGCGTTATCTTTCTTGAGATAGGATATGATCAGGCACAGGCAGTGAGCGGATTGCTGCGGGACGCATCATTCACGGACATTACTGTGATACGCGACTATGGCGGAAACGACCGGGTGATAAGAGGAGTATATGGACGTTCTTGAACGGCTGGAAAGTATTGAACGGCATTATGAGGATATAATGGCACAACTGGCTGCGCCCCAGACGGCTGCAGATCAGGAGAAGATGACGCGGCTTCTCAAAGAAGAGGGCAGTCTCACACCGCTCATCAGCACGTTCCGGAAATACCGGGAATCCGCAGCTGAGGCGCAGGAAACGCGGAAGATGATGGAGAGCGAGTCGGAACCGGAGATGAAGGAGATGGAGAAACAGGAACTCTCCCGTCTCCAGGGAGAACAGGAGAGGCTTGAGAGAGAGCTGAAAATCCTGCTTCTTCCGAAAGATCCGAATGATGAGCGCAATGTCATCATGGAGATCCGCGCCGGGACCGGCGGTGAGGAAGCGGCTCTGTTCGCAGCGCAGCTTTTCCGCATGTACGCGCGTTTTGTGGAGCGGCGTGGATGGAAGCTGGAAGTGGTAAATGCCTTTCCGACACAACTTGGCGGTATGAAGGAAGTGGAATTCATGGTGAAAGGAAAAGGCGCATGGTCGGTGCTCAAGTATGAGAGCGGCGTTCACCGGGTGCAGCGCGTCCCGGAGACGGAGTCGGCGGGGCGGATTCACACGTCCGCTGCATCTGTGGCAGTGCTCCCGGAGGCGAAGGAAGTGGATGTCCATATCGACGAAAAGGACATCCGCATCGACGTCATGCGGGCATCCGGAAACGGAGGACAGTGTGTGAATACGACTGACTCCGCCGTGCGCCTGACCCACTATCCGACCGGGATCGTGATCTATTCCCAGACGGAAAAGTCCCAGATACAGAATAAGGAGAAAGCATTCGCTCTCCTGAGGGCAAAGCTGTATGTGCTGGAGAGTCAGAAGGCTCATGACGCGCAGGCAGATGCCAGAAGATCCCAGATCGGCAGCGGCGACCGCTCCGAGAAGATCCGTACATACAATTTCCCGCAGGGGAGGGTGACGGATCACCGGATTCACCTGACACTGTACAAGCTTGAGCAGATTATGGACGGAGACCTTGACGAACTTCTGGATGCACTTATGACGGCCGACCAGGCCGAGAAACTCGAAGCTCAGTCTGCTGGTCAGCTGTAAAGGAGAGGCAATTGGCATATAAATTCTATGCGGTACACAGGGGGAAAACCCCTGGCGTGTACACGGACTGGGCATCCTGCCGCAGGCAGATCGCGGGCTTTGACGGGCCGGTTTACAAAGGCTTTCAGGACTTCATGAGCGCGGTGCAGTTCGTGAAAAACGGCCCCGGCCCTGCAGATGGAAGACATACGGGAAAACAAAGAGGAACCAGCGGACTGACCGGTGATACGCAGGCTCATTACACGCCTGAGAAGCCGTACGCATTCGTCGACGGGTCGTACAACATAAGGTCGAAAACGTACGGATATGGTGGGTTTCTCGTGCATGACGACACACGGGAAGTGCTCTCGGGCAGCGGAAATGACCCGGAACTTGCGTCTATGCGCAACGTGGCCGGGGAAATCCTGGGGGCAGAGGCGGCTGTCAGGAAAGCTCTGGAACTGAATCTTCCGACACTAACCATCTGCTACGATTATCTGGGCGTTGAGATGTGGGCGACCGGGCGGTGGAAGAGGAATCTCGCGGCGACACGCCGGTATCACGAAGTGATGCAGGAAGCTATGGGGCGGATCCTGATTCATTTCGTGAAAATCAAGAGTCACACCGGCGTTGACGGGAATGAAGAGGCAGACCGCCTGGCGAAGAAGAGCGCCGGACTGCTGTGATGCGAAGCCTTCTTGCAAGCTCTGCGAGTTAATGATAGTATTATTCCAATGCGGATGGCGCGGGAGTGTTCCCGTGCAACGTGTGGAGTCTGAATACGACAGGCGGAGCTTGAGAAGCTCTGTCTGCAGGGGAGGATGTTATGCAGAATATTCCTGAAGTAAAGGTTGGTATCGTGGCGGTCAGCCGGGACTGTTTCCCGATGAGCCTGTCCGTTGGAAGGCGGAAGGCGGTTGTTGATGCATTCCGGAAAAAGTACGGTGAGATCATCGAGTGCGGCGTGTGCATCGAGAAAGAAACCGATGTCCGCAGAGCATTGGATGAGCTTCAAACTGCCGGTGCCAACGCGCTGGTCGTATACCTCGGCAATTTCGGGCCGGAGACAAGCGAGACGCTGCTTGCCAAAGAGTTCGACGGACCGGTCATGTTCGCGGCGGCCGCTGAAGAGACCGGCGAGGATCTGATCGACGGACGGGGCGACGCGTACTGCGGTATGCTCAACGCCAGCTACAATCTGGCTCTGCGCGGCATCCGGGCGTATATTCCGGAATATCCGGTCGGCACCGCAGAAGAAGTGGCCGACATGATTGCGGATTTCCTCCCGGTCGCGCGCGGCGTCATCGCCCTGAAGAATCTGAAGATCATCTCTTTCGGACCGCGTCCGCAGGATTTTCTTGCGTGCAACGCGCCAATTAAACGGCTGTATGATCTGGGCGTTGAAATTGAGGAGAACTCTGAGCTCGATCTGTTCGAGGCGTTCAACAAACATGAGAATGATCCGAGAATTCCGGACACGGTGAAGTCCATGGAAGAGGACCTGAAGGAGGGAAACTGCAAGCCGCAGATCCTGCCGCGGCTTGCCCAGTATGAGCTTACACTTCTTGACTGGATCCGTGACCACAGGGGCGAGCGCCAGTATGTCGCCATCGCCGGGAAGTGCTGGCCGGCCTTCCAGACACAGTTCCACTTTGTGCCGTGCTATGTGAATTCGCGCCTCACCTCTATGGGCATCCCGGTTTCCTGTGAAGTGGATATCTACGGAGCGCTCTCCGAGTTTATCGGTACGGTTGTGAGCCAGGACGTCGTGACACTTCTGGACATCAACAACACCGTTCCGAGAGATATGTACGAGTCCCAGATCAAGGGAAAGTTCCCGTACGACATCAAAGACACATTCATGGGATTCCACTGCGGCAACACCGCAAGCTGCAAACTTTCATTCTATGAGATGCGAAATCAGCGGATCATGGCTCGCACTCTGCCGGAAGAATACACCAATGGCACCATTGAGGGCGATCTCATCCCTGGACCGGTGACATTCTACCGCCTGCAGAGCACAGCGGACGCAAAGCTTCGCGCGTATATTGCGGAAGGCGAGATCCTTCCTGTGGCCACCAGGTCTTTCGGCGGCATCGGCATCTTCGCCATTCCGCAGATGGGGCGCTTCTACCGCCATGTCCTTCTGGCAAAGAACTACCCGCATCACGGCGCCGTGACCTTCGCCCACAACGGCAAGGCGCTCTTTGATCTTTTCCGTTACCTGGGTGTGACGGATATAGGTTACAATCATCCGGCGTCTCTCCCGTATCCGGACGAGAATCCGTTCGGCAGATCATAATCCGTGACGGACAACCTTCTACAGACTTACCGTGATGAGCCAAAAGCTCCCGCCGGAATTCAAGGTTCTGGCGGGAGCTTTTATGGTATAATGGGGCGCAGACGATTCATCTCAGGGAGGAAAAGCAAATGGCATCCTGGAAAGACAATGTTCGGAGCGTAGAGCCGTATGTACCCGGCGAGCAGCCCAAAGTGGAAGACGTCATCAAGCTGAATACGAATGAGAATCCGTATCCGCCGGCTCCGGGAGTTCTTTCTGCCGCGGCGTTGTTCGGAGCGGACAATTCCGCCAGACTCCGGAAATATCCGGACCCGGATGCGGGAGTCCTGACTGAGGCGCTGTCTGAGTTCTATCACGTGCTGCAGGATCAGATATTTGTCGGAGTCGGCTCGGATGACGTGCTTTCCATGGCATTTCTGACATTTTTTAATTCCAGGAAGCCGATTCTCTTTCCGGACATCACGTATTCCTTCTACCCGGTGTGGGCTGAACTCTACCGCATTCCGTATGACACGCAGCCGCTCGACGCGGATTTTAACATCGTTCCGGCTGACTACATCGGCAGAGATAACGGCGGCATCATCTTCCCGAACCCCAACGCCCCCACCGGTGTCTACCTGGGACTTGACAGCGTCGAGGAGATTGTAAGAGCCAACCGGGACAGCGTTGTCATCGTGGATGAGGCTTATATCGACTTCGGAGGGGTGTCCGCACTTCCGCTCATCGAAAAGTATGACAATCTGCTGATCACGCAGACATTTTCCAAGTCCAGGAGCATGGCTGGAATGCGCATTGGATTTGCGTTTGGAAGCCGGGATCTGATCCGGGCGATGAAAGACGTGAAGTTCTCATTCAATTCCTATACGATGAATGCGGCCGCGCTGATGATGGGCGCGGAAGCCGTAAAAGACAGGAAATATTTCGAAAACTGCTGCGCGAAGATCGTCAAGACCCGCGAAGATACAAAGAAAAAGCTGAGCGCATTAGGATTTGATTTCCCGGATTCAAAGACCAACTTTATCTTTGCGCGGCACCGGAGTGTTCCGGCTTCCTGGCTTTTTGATGAATTGAAGAAACGCCGGATCTTCGTGCGGTATTTCCCGCAGAAAAGAATCGACGATTTCCTCCGGATAACCATCGGCACGGATGAGCAGATGGATGTACTCATCAGGAACCTCGGAGAGCTGATCGATGCCTATCGCGTTTGAACACCGGAATTTCCAGAAGGAACTGGATGCACTGATATCCAGACTGCAGCAGGAGGGGCGGGTCCCGACTCTGCTGCTGCACGCCTGCTGTGCCCCCTGTTCCAGCTACTGCATCGAGTATCTGTCAGACTACTTTCACGTGACTGTCTTTTATTACAATCCGAACATAACATCATCCGCGGAATACCAGAAGCGTGTCAGCGAAGAGAGGCGGTTTATTCGGGAGTTCCCGGCGAAATATCCGGTTTCTGTGATCGAAGGGACGTATGAGCCGGAACGCTTCGAGAAAATGGCCGAGGGGCTCGAGAGAGCGCCGGAGGGCGGAGAGCGGTGCGTGAAGTGTTACCGGCTCCGCCTGGAAGAGACAGCCAGACTCGCAAGAAGCAGAGGCTTTGACTATTTCACCACGACACTGAGCATCAGTCCGCTGAAGAAGTCTGCTGTCCTCAACGCCATCGGGCAGGCACTTGAGCAGGAATACGGCGTTTCGTACCTGTTCAGTGATTTCAAGAAGAAAAACGGCTATATGCGCTCGGTCGAACTGTCCCGGGAGTATGGACTGTATCGGCAGAATTACTGTGGATGCCGCTTTTCCCTTCGGGACGGGAGCATTAAAAAAGTCTGAAAAATGGCGCCAAAGCCGCATTTGCCGCCGTGTTGTCTTGAACTTGCGGGATGGTCCTGATAAAATATTATCAGTTGAAACCGTATTTTTACCGGAAATCGAGGAGGGTTCTGCATATGAGCAGACGTCATTCTGTATTCAAGACTGTTGTAGGGCTCGCAGCCGCAGCAGGCGCTGCAAAGGTCGGCTACGACCAGTATAAGAAGACAAAGGAAAAGTTTGCGAGACAGGAGCAGGAGAGTGAAAATGAGCTGATTCGCAAGTACAACACGATCTTTGAGCGGCGCGTCGTGGAGGCGGACGAGGAGACGTTCCAGGGGTGCGAGATCAACGCGGTCGGATCGCATTTTATTCTGGATCTCGGCAAGTCGATCTTCACCAAGGACGTATACATCAGTCTGTCTGCCAAAGCCAGCAGCGTGAAGATCATTCTCCCACAGAATGTCGGTGCTCAGTGTGATGTCACGAGAACTGCCAGTGTCGTTCAGAACTTCGCAGAGGACACGGCACAGGAATACGACTGCCGGATATTCGTCATCGGAGACGCTCTTGCCAGCCGCATCGAGGTCATACCGATGAGCTTCTACGCGGACGATGACTTTGACGAGGAAGATGAGCAGAAAGCCGATGAGCCCGCAGGTGCGGATGAGTCTGATAAAACCGAAGAGAAAAATGACACGGAAGGCGAAGAGATTCCGATCGCAGGCGAGAGCGGCGATGACCTTGAGGTGGATGAAGTCGAAAAGGACTGAAGCAGTATGAGCAGTTCCCGGAATCCGGAAGGGATTCCGGGATTTTTTCATGGTGCGCCCGGCGGCACCGATGCCGCGCGAATAGGAGATGAATATGAAACTGATGATTGCTTCGGATATACACGGATCGGCGTTTTATTGCCGGAAGATGCTCTCGGCCATGGAGCGGGAAAAACCAGACAGACTGATTCTGCTCGGTGACATTCTGTATCACGGACCGAGAAATGATCTGCCGGAAGAGTATTCGCCCAGAGAAGTTGCAGCCATGCTCAATCCGCTGCGGGACAGGATCCTCTGTATCCGCGGAAACTGCGACACGGAAGTGGATCAGATGGTTCTGAATTTCAGCGTTCTCTCTGAGCAGGCGATTCTCTTTGCGAATGGCAGGACGCTGGTCCTCAAGCACGGCCACAGGCTGTCCGGTATCGATCTTCCTCCATTACAGCCGGGAGACTATCTCGTCTGCGGCCACACCCACGTTCCGAAGAGACAGATGTGCGAAGGCGGTTACTGGTATGTAAATCCAGGATCGGTTTCTATTCCGAAGGAAAACAGCCCGCACAGCTACTGCGTACTGGAGGACCGATTCATCTGGAAAGACCTTGACGGAACGGTGTTCATGGAAGAGCCGGCTGATTCGTGATAAATTTTCGCGATTGTTTATACCTCTTTAATTGCATTTCCATTCCGGGGCGGATACAGTAGATACGGATATAAGATTTCCTGTCAGGAGAAGTTTGTACTATGAATCGTATTCGTCAGAAGATGCAGCAATTCATGTATGGCCGCAACGGCGCCGATGATCTGAGCAGAGTCAGTCTGTGGTCTGCTCTGATCCTGATGATCATCTCAATCTTCACGAACAATATCGTGTACCTGGTCGGCATGCTCTTTCTTTTTTACAGCATTTTCCGCATGTATTCCAGAAATATAGGGGCAAGAAGGGAAGAGAATGACAAGTTCCTGTATTTCTGTTCCCAGACCGGGAATGATTTCAGAAAGCTTTTCGCGAGACTTGCGGACAAAAAGACACACCGGATCTTTCGCTGTCCGAACTGCAGGCAGAAAATCCGGGTGCCAAAGGGCAAAGGCAATATCATCATCCGCTGTCCGAAGTGCGGAATTGAGTTCCGGAAGCACACGTGAAGTTCCGGAAAACCTGCCGGCTTTAAAAAAGGGCTGCTCTTGCACAAGAGTGGCCCTTTTTTAAAACGCACGGCTTGCGATCCACCTGTCCTGTTTTCTTTACGGCAAACGTGTTAAAATAAACAGGAATCCAATGATATGAAGCAGCAAGGAAACAACGCATGATGAAAAAAGAGATGATAAAACGCGCCGCAGGGCTGATTCTGGCCGCGGCTCTTGCAGCCGGAAGTCTTGCGGGATGCGGTGTGAAACTGACACCGGACTGGGAGAAGGCGGCTGAGAACGCTAACGGTATAACACTTGAGCTGCCACAGGGCGGGGGAACTTCAAAAACGAAGACCACAGCGCCGGCGCAGACAGCCGCTGCAACCACAAGTGCGGGCGTCCAGAGTGAACCGGTATCCGCGGGCACGACAGCGGCCCAGACAGCACCTGCCCAGAGCGGCGGCCGTCAGATTCATGAGCCGGAGATAACCGACGCTATCCGGGCTCTTGACAATACCTCTGTCGGCACCGGGGCGAATACAACTGACCGGGATGAGAACAATGTCCCGAACGGATACAAGTATTATCAGAACCGCTGGGGTACCGAGTACAATGCGATATGGCTCGGCGATACGAGTGAGAAGACGATTTATCTCACCTTTGATGTCGGATATGACGAGGGCAATGCGCAGAAGATCCTGGATACGCTCTCGCAGAAGAATGTAAAGGCGACATTTTTCGTGACACAGGCGCTGGTGGACAGTGAACCGGACACACTGAAACGCATGATCGATGAGGGACATACGGTGGGCAATCATACGATCAGCCATCCTTCCGCCGGAGAACCATCTCTGAGCCTTGAGGAGCAGGTGAATGATATTCTGCCGCTTGAGGAGCAGGTGTACAATGAGACAGGGTACGAGATGCGCTACTTCCGGTATCCGGAAGGAACATTCTCCGATCAGAGCCTTGCACTTCTGAAAGCAATGGGATTCACCTGTGTATTCTGGAGCTTTTCGTACAAGGACTGGGATACATCCAGCCAGCCGGACCAGACTTCGGCACTGAATGAGATGGTGAGCCAGCTGCATCCGGGGGCGGTGTATCTGCTTCACGCGGTTTCCGATACAAACACAGCGGTCCTGGGGAGTCTGATCGATGATGCCAGGCAGCAGGGTTACACATTCGCGGCATTTGGTAACGACAACCGGTATTAAAAATTCGGGAAAGGTAAGAAATGAAGAGTGTTTATGGCATAAAACGCCTTATGGCGGCAGGTGCCGTGTGCCTTGGCGCAGTGATTGCTGCGGGCTGCACGGTAAGAGCTGTTCCAAGTCCTTCCGCGGCGGCGGCATCCGCCAATGCGATTCTGTCAGGGTCATCGTCAGAGGCGGTTGTGCCTTCCGGAACATCCGGCAAGACAACACCAACCACAGAAGCGGCAGCGGAGACCACGACAGCGGCATCCGTCCGGCAGATATCGACTGTTACGATCACGGATGACATTCTTGCTGCAGATGCCACGAGTTATGACACCGGTGCCAAGCTGGATGACAGAGATTCCAGCAATGTTCCGAACGGCTACCGCTACTATATGACGAACTGGGGTACAAGCCGGAACGCGTCATGGCTGGGCGATACGGCGCAGAATATCATCTATCTGACGTTTGACTGCACAGGTCCGGAGGCCAATGTCCCGGCCATACTCTCGACATTAAAGGATACCGGGGTTAAAGCGACATTCTTCGTGACACAGGATTTCGCAGACGAGCAGCCTCAGCTGGTCCAGGAGATCCTCGCTGACGGCCACACGCTCGGGAATGGCTCGGTGAGCTATCCGACGGCGGGAGAGCCGTCGCTTTCTCCGGAAGAACAGGTACAGGATATTATGCCGCTGGAAGAAGACATCTACCAGAAGTACAACTACGAGATGCAGTATTTCCGTTTTCCGAACGGCAAGTTCAGCGATCAGTCTCTGATGATCGCGCAGAAGATGGGATTTCGTAGTATTTTCTGGAGCTTCACGTACACGGATACCCAGGCTTCTGCTTCCGAGGCCCTCCAGACGATGGAAGAGCAGATACATCCGGGAGAAATCATGCGCCTGGGCGTGCGGTCTGATGCGGTTTCCGGCGCGCTGGCAGACTTCATCAGCTATGCCCACGATCAGGGATATAAATTCACGGTATTTGGCTCGGATGAGAGGTATTAATACACATTGACCGGAAAGTAAACGCAGCAGGCGGTTCTCATTGTACTTTTTTCAGTACTTAATGAGAATCGCTTGCGTTTTTCTTATACCTTTGTTATATTCAGACTGTCAAGAGATTCAAGAACTGCAAAGCCAGAAACGCCGGAAACGGCGATTTTTAGAGGCGGTTCTTGTATACAATGTACAAATATCTATACAATTCACCCAAGTCAATCGGAGGTTGACATGCAGACTAAAGAACAGTGGGAAACATTCAAAGGCCGGCTCTGGAAAGAAGAAGTCAACGTACGGGATTTTATTCAGAATAACTACACGCCGTACGATGGCGACGAGTCGTTTTTACAGGGGCCGACAGAGGCCACCAATACCCTGTGGGGCAAGCTGAAAGAACTGCAGAAGGAAGAGAGAGCAAAGGGCGGCGTTCTGGATATGGACACCGATATCGTATCCGGAATCACTTCCCACAAGCCCGGCTATATCGATGAGGCGACAAAGGATCTGGAGAAGATCGTAGGTCTTCAGACAGACAAGCCGCTCAAGAGAGCCTTCATGCCGTACGGCGGAATCAAGATGGCAGAGGAAGCCTGCCAGACATACGGCTATACCCCGAATCCGGAGCTTCACAAGATCTTCACCGAGTACCACAAGACGCACAACCAGGCTGTATTTGACGCATATACGCCGGAGATGCGTTCTGTACGCCACAACCACATCATCACCGGTCTTCCGGACACCTATGGACGCGGCCGTATTGTGGGAGACTACAGAAGAGTTGCCCTGTACGGCATTGACTATCTGATCTCTCAGAAGCAGGAAGACCTTGCAAACTGCGGAGACGGAACCATGACAGACGATGTCATCCGCCTGCGCGAGGAGATTGCCGATCAGATCAAGGCTCTGAAGGCGATGAAGACAATGGCAGCTTCCTACGGATACGATATCTCCCAGCCGGCCAAGGATGCGAAGGAAGCCGTTCAGTGGCTGTACTTCGGATACCTTGCTGCCATCAAGACACAGAACGGCGCAGCGATGAGCGTTGGCCGCGTATCCACTTTCCTTGACATCTATATCAGCCGTGACCTGAAGGCCGGCAAGATCACAGAGAAGGAAGCACAGGAGCTCATCGACCATCTGGTTATGAAGTTCCGTATGGTTAAGTTCGCAAGAATTCCGTCCTACAACCAGCTGTTCTCCGGAGATCCGGTCTGGGCAACCCTGGAAGTAGCCGGAAAGGGCAGCGACGGCCGTTCCATGGTCACGAAGAACGATTTCCGTTTCTTGCACACGCTTGAGAACATGGGACCGAGCCCGGAGCCGAACCTCACGGTTCTGTATTCTTCCTCGCTCCCGGAGAACTTCAAGAAGTATGCCGCGAAGATTTCGGTTGATACGAGCTCGATTCAGTATGAGAACGACGATGTGATGCGCCCGATCTGGGGCGATGACTACAGCATCT
>DGVL01000014.1 GCA_002394965.1 Lachnospira sp. UBA4285 | reverse complement strand
CGCATAGTTGGTCACCGCGTTGGCGACCCCGTCAATGGCCGGCGGGAAGGAATCATTGATCAGACAGACGTTGAGTTTTTTCATATCCGCCGTGTCTCTCATTCCGCTCTGTTCTGTTTCTTCATCAGCATGGAAGCTTTCAGGATCGCCGCCTGGGTCTTCCCGTCGGTGATTTTTCCGGAGAGGATCTCTTCCACCAGCTCTTCCATGGGGACAAACTCCACGTTCAGGAACTCATCCTCGTCAAGATGCTGCTGGCCCATGTGCAGATCCTGTACCAGATACATGGTGATTTTCTCGTCCGAGTAGGCCGGGGCGCCGTAGTAGAGTCCCATATCCGTCCAGGTATCCCCCGTGATTCCGGTCTCCTCCATCAGCTCGCGCTTTGCCGCGTGAAGGCGGTCTTCTTCTTTGCTGTCGAGCTTTCCGGCCGGAATTTCGGTGATGACCTGATCGATGGGATAACGGTACTGCCGCTCCACAACCACCTTTCCGTCCGCCGTCACCGGAACCACGCACACCGCGCCGACGTGCCGGATGACCTCGCGGATGCTCCGATGTCCGTTCGGAAGCTGCACCTGATCCCGCATGACATGCAGAATCACACCGTCAAAGATCTCTTCGCTCCCGACCTGCATTTCTCTCAGTTTTCTTTCTTCCATATGGAAAACCTCTCTGTTTCTGAATTTGAATGGTATTATTTTACCATACGCCCTGTTTTCCCGCAAGGTCGGAATCTCGTTCTTCCCGTCCCTCTCCGTGTCTTCCGCTCCGCGCCGGTGCCTCTTTTTTCTTTCCGGCGCATCCCTGTGCGCCCTCTCTTGCCCGCCGCGCAAAACTGTGATAGAATTTCCGTATTCTTCCGGATGGGAGGTGGAGAGAATGACGGATCTTGAACTGGCGCGGGAGCTTGCCCTGCGGGTCAGGGCGGAAGGCGGAACGGCCTATTTTGTCGGCGGATACGTGCGCGATCTGCTGCTCGGTCGGGAAAACAAGGACATCGACATTGAAGTGCACGGCATCAGCCCCCAGGTGCTTACCGACATTCTCTCCTCCCTCGGGGAGATGACGACGTTTGGCGAAAGCTTCGGCATTTTCGGGCTCCGCCACTGCCGGCTGGACATCGCCATGCCCCGTTCCGAGCGGGCTGTCGGTGCCGGTCACAGGGACTTTCTCTGTACTCTTGACCCGTTCATCGGGACCTATCAGGCGGCAATCCGTCGGGATTTCACCGTGAATGCTCTGATGCAGGACATCCTGACCGGTGAGATTGTGGACCATTTCGGCGGGCGGGCCGATCTCGATGCCCATGTTCTCCGGCACATGGACGACCGGCGCTTCGCCGAAGATCCCCTTCGGGTCCTGCGAGGTGCCCAGTTTGCCGCGCGCTTTGACTTTCGCCTTGCGCCGGAGACCATCGAGGTCTGCCGGCGGATGGATCTCTCCGCCCTTCCTCCGGAACGGATCTTCGGGGAACTGGAAAAAGCCTTGAGGAAGGCCGAACGGCCCTCTGTGTTCTTCCGGGAGCTTCGCCGGATGGACCAGCTGGACTTCTGGTTTCCCGAACTGAAAAAACTGATTGCAGTTCCGCAGCCGCCGCAGTATCACCCGGAGGGGGATGTCTGGGCGCACACCCTGCTGGTTCTGGATCAGGCCGCCGCCCTGCGCGAGCGGGCATCCGACCCCCTCGGTCTGATGCTGGCCGCCCTCTGTCACGATCTCGGGAAGCCCGATACCACCGGCATCGAAGCGGACGGCCGTCTCCACGCCTTCGGTCACGACGCCGCCGGGGTTGCGGTTGCCGAAACCTTTCTTTCCCGCATCTCCGGCGAGAAGAAGCGAAAAGCTTATGTAAAGAACATGGTGGAACTTCACATGCTTCCGAACATGCTGGCCGCCCAGGGGGCCGGGGAAAAATCCTTCTGCCGGATGTTCGACCGCGCTGTTTCCCCCGAGGATCTTCTTCTGCTGGCAAAGGCCGACGCCCTCGGCAGCTGTGTCCCCCCGGAGACCTATGCCGCAACGGAGGCTGCACTGCAGGAACACCTGGCGGTGTTTCGTGCCCGTACGGCGGTCCCCTATGTGACAGGGGCCGATCTGATCTCCGCCGGGTTCCGGCCCGGAACCTCCTTCCACGAAGCCCTCCGTTACGCGCACCGGCTGCAGCTTGCCGGCGTTGACCGGAAAAGCACGCTCTCCCAGACGCTTGCGTTTCTGCGCGGCAGGGCGCGCTGAGCTTCGTCTGTTTTTCATCCTTGCTCTTTTCGACACTTTCTGAATTTCTTTTCAGAAAGTGTTTGCCTTTTTCTGCACTTCCGCATATAATGCACGTAATAACAGTCGTTATGAATGGTTAACGGAAGGACGGTGGCCCGTTTTATGACCATTGCCGAACTGAAACCGGGCGAGAGCGCCCGTGTCTCCCGGGTTGGCGGAGAGGGTGCCCTGCGGCAGCATTTTCTCGATATGGGTGTGATTCCCGGTGCGTCGCTGACCGTGGTAAAGCTTGCGCCCATGGGTGACCCGATGGAGCTGCGCATCCACGGATACGAACTGACCCTGAGGCTGGATGACGCCTCACGGATTGACGTTGAGCCTCTTGAAGCACTCCCCGCCCAGGAGAGCAGGCCGACCCAGATCCGGGAATCCGAGCACCCCGGACTCGGCGAAGAGGGCCGCTTTCATCCCAAGGGAACCGGTGATCCGCTCCCGGATGATACGCTGCTCACCTTTGCTCTCGTCGGGAACCAGAACAGCGGGAAGACAACCCTGTTCAATCAGCTGACCGGTGCCAACCAGCATGTCGGAAACTTTCCCGGCGTCACGGTGGACCGCAAGGACGGCGCCATCCGCGGTCAGCCCAACACCCTGATCACCGATCTTCCGGGGATCTATTCCATGTCTCCCTATTCCAGCGAGGAGCTGGTCTCCCGGGATTTTGTTCTGAATGAAAAGCCCAGGGCAATCATCAACATTGTCGACGCCACGAACATTGAGCGCAACCTCTACCTCACCATGCAGCTTCTGGAAATGGAAACGCCGATGGTGGTTGCCCTGAACATGATGGACGAAGTCACCGGCAACGGCGGCGTTGTCAAGGTCAACGAGATGGAAGCCATGCTGGGGGTCCCCGTGGTTCCGATCTCTGCCGCCAAAAACCAGGGCGTGGACGAGCTCGTCCGGCATGCGGTCCATATCGCCCGCTACCGGGAAAAGCCCCTGCGCCAGGACTTCTGCGGTCCCGAGGATCAGGGCGGCGCGGTCCATCGCTGTCTGCATGCGGTCGTTCACCTGATTGAGGACCACGCCAAGCGTGCCGGAATCCCGGTCCGCTTTGCGGCCGGCAAGCTCATTGAGGGCGACCGGCGGATCCTGGAACAGCTGGATCTGGATGCAAACGAGTCCGAGATGCTGGAGCATATCGCCCTGCAGATGGAGAACGAGCGCGGCCTTGACCGCTGTGCGGCCATGGCGGATATGCGTTTTGCGTTTATCAACAAAGTCTGCGCCGCTTGTGTTGTCAAGCCCCGCGAAAGCCGTGAACATCTGCGCAGCCAGCGGCTTGACCGCCTGCTCACCGGCAAATACACCGCCATTCCCCTTTTCGTTGTCATCATGGCGCTGGTCTTTTACCTCACCTTCGGCGTAATCGGAGCCTGGCTGCAGGATCTCCTCGCCGCCGGAATCGCCTGGCTCACTGACCTGACCGACACGGCGCTGGCTGCGGCGCATGTCAATCCCGCCCTGCGCGGTCTGGTCGTCGGCGGCATCTTTGAAGGGGTCGGAAGTGTGCTGAGCTTTCTGCCCATCATCGTAACGCTTTTCTTCTTCCTCTCGCTGCTGGAGGACAGCGGCTACATTGCCCGCGTCGCCTTCTTCATGGACAAGCTTCTGCGCAGGATCGGCCTCTCCGGCCGCAGCATCGTCCCGATGCTCATCGGCTTCGGCTGCACGGTTCCCGCGGTCATGTCCACCCGCACCCTCCCCAGCGAGCGTGACCGCAAAATGACGATCCTGCTGACCCCGTTCATGAGCTGCACCGCAAAGCTTCCGATCTATGCCTTTTTTGTCAGCGCCTTCTTCCCGGCCTACGGCTGGCAGGTGATGACCGGCCTCTATCTTCTCGGCATTCTGATCGGGATTCTGGTCGCCCTGCTTTTTAAGAATACGCTTTTCCGCGGGGAAGCGGTTCCCTTCGTGATGGAGCTTCCGAACTACCGTCTCCCCAGTGCGCGCAACGTTCTCCAGCTGCTCTGGGAGAAGGCCAAGGATTTCCTGCAGCGTGCCTTTTCCGTGATTCTGATCGCCACCATCGTGGTCTGGTT
>DGVL01000053.1:10658-15342 GCA_002394965.1 Lachnospira sp. UBA4285 | reverse complement strand
TATGTGCTGCAGCCCTATACCATGGTCAAGGACCACAGAACGAACAAGGCGATCACCAACGCCGACAGCGTGCTCGACGGAAACATCGACCCGCTGATCTCCGCCTATCTGATCTGGAAGAGCACCGGCAAGAAGGCAGGAGACGACTGAGCCCGCCAGATACTACATGGATAAAAGCCGCACCGGAGGTAAATCCTTCCGGTGCGGCTTTTGCTCAGATATTCGTCTGCCGCATCGCGGCTTTTGGAATTCAGGAATTTGTACTTCTGGCGGTCAGCATGAGCATGATGAAGATGCAGATGAATCCGGCCAGGTCAAACAGGTTGAAGGAACCGCGGAACCAGGTGATTGTCAGAATGGCAGCGGTGACCGGCTCAGAGAATCCGAACAGGACAGCCCTGACAGGTCCGGCTGCGTTCACGCCGGCCGTGTACAGGCTGAAGGCCATGATGTTGCCCACGACGACGACGCAGGCGATCCCGGCCAGGCCGGCTGCATTTGGCACATAGGGAATTGTCCAGCTGCGGAAGAAAAGCGCAAAAAAGGCGCCGCCCATGAGGAAAGCCCAGGACAGCATCACAGACATCGGATACTGCTTCGCCACGTGCGCCGGCGCCAGGTTATAGACGGCGACACAGATGCCGGAGATGACGCCGGTCATGAGTGCGGTCGCCGAGGCGGTGAGCGCCGACGGGCTGCCGTGAGAGGTCAGAAGCAGGACTCCTGTCAGGGCGAGCAGCAGACTCAGGATCTCAGCGGGCCTCGGGGCGCGGTGCTGCCTGGCGCACACGGCGAGCAGGATGAACGCCGGCCCGAGATCCTGCAGAATCGTCCCCATCGCGGCGCCCGCGAGCTGAATCGTGAGAAAGTAAAAGAACTGACACGAAGCGACCCCGAGAATCCCGTAGGCGATGAGTTCCCGGCGGCAGACTTTGTCGCGCCACACGCCAAAAAGAGCCCTGCGCTCATGCACAAGGCAGTACAGAAAGAGGCAGATTCCGGCACAGCTCAGCCGTACCGGGACCAGCCAGCGGCTGTCCATGCGCTGGACCGTGAAAAGATACTGCCCGACCGATCCGGATATGCCCCAGCAGATTCCGCCTGCCAGAGCCAGAAAACAGCCGCGAAGTGTTTTGTTCATATGATCCCTCTCGTCTTCGGAATGGCCGCAGCTGCGGAAACATTCCATAATAACCATAAAATAAAAGCAGATATGCCGGCAAATGTCAAACAATGGCATAAAAGCGCGATAAACCGTTGCGTTTGCCCTTCACCCGTGGTAATATTCTTTCTACGCGGTACAGTTGTACGCCTAAGACGGACAATACCGGCCGGAATCAAAACAGGAGCATGTCCTGATGGAAGAAGAAAAGAAATACTATGTCGTCAGAAAAAAAGCCCTTCCGGAAATACTGCTGGAAGTGGCGAAGGTGAACTCCATGCTTGAGAATGAGGACGTGACGATCGCAGAGGCGACCGCCCGCGTCGGCATCAGCCGGAGCTCCTACTACAAGTACAAGGACGATATCTTTCCGCTGCGGGACAATCTTCATGGCAGCGCTCTGACATTCGTCATGTCGATGGAAGATCAGCCCGGGATGCTGTCTGTTGTCTTGAAAACACTGGCATCGTATGGCGTCAACATTCTCACGATTCATCAGACCATTCCGGTTAACGGCGTGGCGTCCCTCACGATTTCCGTCGAGATTCTGCCGGGCGCCGGTGATTCCTCCGAGATGATCGAACAGATTGAGCGGCTCTCCGGCGTGCGGTATCTGAAGATACTGGCCAGGGGCTGACATCAGGGGTTTGAAACCTGAAGAAAGGATGAAAATTTTCATGGCGAAAGCAGCAATTCTCGGTTACGGCACGGTCGGCTCGGGCGTGTACGACGTACTTACAAAGAACAGCGCGCGGGTCGCAGAAAGCAGCGGCGAGGCGATCGGGGTGAAATATGTCCTGGATCTGCGGGATTTCCCCGGACAGCCGGTCGAAAAGGTGCTGGTACACGACTATGAGCAGATCGTGTCCGACCCGGAGGTCTCGGTCGTCGTCGAGGTCATGGGGGGATTAAAGCCGTCGTATGACTTCGTGAAGCGGGCGCTGGAGGCCGGGAAGTCGGTGTGCACGTCCAACAAGGCGCTCGTGGCGGAGTACGGGCCGGAGCTGCTGGAGACGGCGTCCAGGCACAATGTGCTGTTTCTGTTTGAGGCGGCGGTGGGCGGCGGCATTCCGATCATCCGGCCGCTGCGCGACTGTCTGAGTGCCGACCGGATCGACCGGATCGCCGGGATTCTGAATGGAACGACCAACTATATCCTGACCCGCATGGAGCGCGAGGGGAGCACATATGATCAGATGCTTGCCGACGCACAGAGCCTCGGATATGCGGAGCGCGATCCGTCAGCGGACGTGGACGGATGGGATGCGTGCCGCAAGATCGCGATTCTTTCGTCGATCGTCACGGGAAAGCAGGTCCGCTATCAGGACATTCCGACGGAGGGGATCGCGAAAATCAGCCGGGAGGACATGCGCTATGCGTCAGAGTGGGGCATGAAGATCAAGCTGATCGCCGCGGCAGACTTCACGGCGGCCCATGTGAGCTGCCATGTGGCGCCGACGATGATCGGAAAGGACTCACAACTCTATTACGTCGATGACGTCATCAACGGCGTGCATGTGCACGGCGATCAGGTCGGCGATCTGCTCTTCACGGGCGCCGGGGCAGGAAAGTATCCGACCGCCAGCGCGGTTGCCTGTGACGTGGTCGAGTGCGTGCGAAGCGCAGGACTTCCGAAGCGCAATCTGACGTTCGCCGGGAGGGCGCAGCTGCTTCCGGAGGATGAGGAGCAGACGGCGGCATTTATCCGGATTCCGCAGACGCAGCTTGATGCGGCGAGAAAGCTGCTGCCGGTTGAAAAGGAGATCCACGGCGTGGCGCCGGGCGAAGCGGGGATTTCCGTATCTGCCATGCGCGTCGGTGACATAAAGGCAGCGGCCGGAAAGCTCGACGCCATCCGGGTGCTTCGCATGGCGTGAGGCCGGGCAGGACGGATCTGTTCTGCCAGAGCATTCCGGATGCAAAGCGGAAGAATTCTTGAGGATTGTGAGGGAAAAAGGGCAGTATGAAGGACGAATTACTGAAGGTGGCGAAGTTTGGCGGAAGTTCACTGGCAAGTGCCGATCAGTTCCGAAAAGTTGGCGCGATCATCCGGGCGGATGCGGGGCGCCGGTATGTGGTCGACTCCGCGCCGGGCAAGCGCGCGAAAGATGACACAAAGGTAACGAATCTCCTGTACCGCTGCTACGATGAAGCGTCGCAGGGCAGGAATTTCGACCGGACATTCCGCCAGATCAGAAGTCGCTTTGATGAGATCATCTCCGGTCTGGGGCTGGATCTGAATCTTTCCCGCGATTTCGAGGAGATCCACAGGCGCTTTGAGAGTCAGAGCGGAGAGGATTATGCGGCGTCACGCGGTGAGTATTTAAACGGCAAGATCCTGGCGAAGTATCTCGGGTATGAATTCGTAGACGCGGCCAGCGTGATCTGTTTTGACAAGGAGGGAAACTTCCTGGAAGATGAGACCGACCGGAAACTTTCCGCACGGCTCGCTTCTCTGAAGACGGCTGTCATTCCGGGTTTCTACGGCGCCATGCCGGACGGGCGCATCAAGACATTCTCCCGCGGCGGCTCGGACATCACCGGATCGATCATCGCGCGCGCCATCCATGCGGATCTGTATGAGAACTGGACCGACGTGTCCGGATTCCTCGCGGCGGACCCGCGCCTTGTGAAGAACCCGCGCGTGATCGATGTCCTGACGTACCGGGAACTGCGCGAGCTCTCCTACATGGGAGCTTCGGTTCTGCACGAGGAGGCGATCTTCCCGGTCCGGAGCGAGGGCATTCCGATCAACATCCGCAACACCAACCGCCCGGATGACAAGGGCACGCTTATCGTCGAGACGACCTGCCACACGCCGGAGTACATCATCACCGGCATTGCGGGCAAGAAAGGATTTGTCTCCATCAGCATCGACAAGGACATGATGAACTCCGAGATCGGTTTCTGCCGCAAGGTCCTTCAGGTCTTTGAGGACAACCAGATCTCCATCGAGCACATGCCGTCCGGCATTGACACCTGCACGATCTTCGTCGAGCAGGAGGCGTTCATCAACAAGGAGCAGCGCGTCCTCGCGCAGCTTCACCGCGCCGTGAAGCCGGATACCATCGAGATGGAGAGCAACCTCGCACTGATCGCCATCGTCGGCCGCGGCATGAAGAACAACTCCGGCTGTGCCAGCAAGATCTTCTCCGCTCTTTCCGCGGCGAAGATCAACATCCGCATGATCGACCAGGGATCCAGCGAGCTGAACATCATCATCGGCGTGCGCAACAAGTACTTTGAGGATGCCATCCGCGTGATCTATGAGGCGTTCGTTCCGCAAGACGGCAAAGAAGGAAGATAAGACCCGGGAGCGGCAATCCGGTGAATACAAGACAGGAGAATTCCAGAACGGATTCTCCTGTTTTTTTTATTGCGCCTCATATGCCGCCATATGCTTTTCCTCCAACGGTCACGGCTGATTCAGCAGTTTCCGGTAGTTGCTCGGCGTCATTCCTACGAATCTGCGGAACACTTTGGTGAAGAAGTTGGCGTCCTCGATGCCGACGTAGGAGGCGA
>DGVL01000053.1:0-10522 GCA_002394965.1 Lachnospira sp. UBA4285 | reverse complement strand
GGGACGCCCATGGTTTTCGAGAAAAGACCGGACAGGTAGTTCGGGTGCACGCTCAGGGCTTTCGCGATGCCGGACACGGATAGATCCTTCGTGAGGTCCTGATCGATGTACAGGACTGCCTGCTGCACGATCCCGGTGCAGCTCTTCCGGCTGCAGTTGCTGACCAGCATGGCATAGCGGCGGGCTATCTCAAGCGTCAGGGGCTTAAGCTCTTCCATGGATGTGATGATCTCAATGCGGCGCGCGATGGATGAGGAGAGCCTGTCGATGTAGAAGGGGTGGACATGGCCCTCTTCCGCCGCCTTGCGGCAGAGCGTGTTTTCAATGATCATGTAGTTTTTGTAGTTGCGGACAGGATCGCTGTTGCGCAGCTCCATCCGGTTTTGATCGGAAGCTGCTGCCGGGCGGGAGAAGAGGGCACTCACCCCTGCGGCGTCTCCTCTGCGGATTCTGTCCAGCATCTCGTTTTCTTCCCGGTAGCGGCCGGCTATCTCTGCAGCCCCGGCGGTCTGAAATTCCTTTTCAAATGCCGAGGCGGATATAGCAGAAGCCTCTTCCTGCATCGGGTCATGCGTCATGTACACGCGGACCGGGCGGCCCTGTGCTTCCGGGAACAGACTGTCCCGCAGAGCCGTGAGCAGCGACTGCAGATATCCGGTCTCGGTCAGAACCGGAAGGCGGCTGTAGTAGTCTTCGACCTGCCGGCACCGGTCGGCGGACAGCCGGTATTTCCCGCAGATATTCAGAATCGTCTGGCGGGTGATGCGGCCGTTGGTGTAGGGGCCGATCAGGAAGCAGGAAAACGGTTCGACGCAGGCGGGCGCCCTTGTACCGGACGTGCGGCTGGCAGAGGCGCGCCCCAGCCCCAGCACCGCGTAAAATATATAGTACGAATCCTCCAGGATCAGAGCGTCTCCGGCCCCGCTCACGGCGCCTGCCGGCAGGACTGCCGGGGTCTTCTGCCCGGAAAGCCCCAGGATCTCACTTCGAAGTCCCAGGTCGCAGTTCCGGATCCCGTTGAATACGGGGAGATACCGGGAGGAAACAGCAAGCCCGGCAAGCTGCCGGTGCGCCATGGCAAGGAGCGCCTCGCCGGTTTCGCGCGACGGCGCGTGTGTGAGTCCCGTGGTATCAGACGGCCTGCGGGAGGACCCGCTGTCAGGCGAACCGGGGATCATCGTGTCAGACATCGCAAGTGCCCTCCTCTCAGTACATGGCGGATCGCGCCGAAGGCTTTCCCCCGCGGCTCCCGCGCACGTTCTTAAAATAATACGAATTCATATGAGTACAATTCTATCACATTTTCCATGCCGGCGGTAAACTGCAGACAGTTCAACCGATCGGGAGCAGTGATGATTCAGAGTAAAAAAAGGAGAATGTGATGGGAAAAAGGGAAACGGCGGACGCCAGGAGCGCGGTGCGTCCGTTCGGAATACGCGACAAGCTGGGCTATCTGTTCGGTGACTTTGGAAATGACTTCACGTTTGTTCTGTCGTCCAGCTTCCTTTTGAAATTTTACACGGATGTCATGGGAGTTCCTGCCTTTGCGGTGGGCGTCATCATGATGATCGCGCGGTTTGTGGACGCCTTCACGGACGTGGCCATGGGGCGGATCTGTGACCGCAGCAAAACGACGGCGGCCGGCAAGTTACGGCCGTGGATCCGCCGGATGTGCGGTCCGGTGGCGATTGCTTCGTTTCTGATGTATCAGAGCGGACTGGCCGGTATGCCGATGGGCTTCAAGATCGGATATCTGTTCGTGACGTACATCCTCTGGGGATCCATTTTTTACACCTCCATCAACATCCCCTACGGATCGATGGCGTCGGCCATATCCCCGGAGCCGTCCGACAGACAGTCTCTCTCCACATTCCGCACGATGGGCGGGACCCTGGCCGGCGTTGTGATCGGCGCGGGCGTGCCGATGCTTGCTTACGACAACGTCAACGGCAACCAGGTGCTCAGCGGACCGAAGATGACCCTGATCGCCGGAATCTTCTCTCTCTGCGCCATAGTGGCTTATCTGCTCTGCTACTCCATGACGACGGAGCGCGTGCGCACGCCGGAGACGTCCGGAAAGCAGGAGTCCGTCGGGAAGATGCTGGGAAACGCGCTGAAGAACCGCGCCCTCATCTCGATCATCGTGGCTTCCATCGTGATGCTGCTCGCCCAGCTTACGATGCAGTCCATGAGCAACTACGTGTATCCGAACTTCTACAAAAACACGACGGCGCAGGCTGCCTCCACGATGATGATGATGGTCGCCATGCTTGTGGCGGCTGCGATCGCCAAGCCGCTGGCAGCCAGATTTGGCAAGGCGGAAGTCAGTGTGGTGTCCAACCTTATGGCGGCCTGCACCAGCATCCTGCTGCTTATCATCCGTCCGGAAAGTGTCTGGGTGTATGTCGGCATGCAGACACTCGGCTGGTTTGGCCTCGGGGTATTCAGCATGGTCTCCTGGGCACTCATCACCGACGTCATTGACTACACCGAGCTGAAGAACGGTGTGCGGGAGGACGGAACGGTGTACGCGCTGTACTCATTTGCCAGAAAGCTCGGACAGGCGGCGTCGGCAGGCCTTTCCGGAGTGCTGCTGAGCTTGGTCGGGTACACGAACGAGAGCGCCTTTGAGCCCGGCGTGGTGGAAGGCATCTTCACCGTCGCCAATCTGGTGCCGGCAATCGGCTTCATCCTCCTGGCGCTTGTTCTCTGGTTCTGGTATCCCCTTCACAAGAAGCAGGTAGATGCCAATGTCGCGGCGCTGAAGGAAAAGCACGCGGGTGAATAGGCAGACGGGAAAGCATAAGAGAAAGGAGAACAGACTATGCGCAATGTACAGATAATCGATACAGACTGGTTTTTCACAAAGAATCCGGGGGCAATTCCCTGCACAGTGCCCGGCAGCGGTGACGGCTGGGAGGCGGTCAGCCTCCCGCATACCTGGAATGCCCTCGACGGGCAGGACGGGAAGAATGACTATTACCGCGGGAGATGCCGGTACGTCCGGGGGGTTGCCCGCAGAGACCTTCCGGAAGGAAGCCGCTTTTTCCTGCAGTTTGACGGCGCCAATTCTTCCGCGGACGTATATGTGAACGAAAGACACTGCGGTCACCACGACGGAGGATACTCCGCCTGGCGGGTCGACATCACGGAACTTCTGGCAGACGAGAACCTGATCGCGGTGGACGTGGACAACTCTGCGAATGACAGGGTGTATCCACAGCAGGCTGATTTCACTTTCTATGGAGGCTTGTACAGGGACGTGAAACTCATCGCAGTCCCGGAGAGCCACTTTGACCTGGAGTACTTCGGCAGCCCGGGCGTGCGGGTGGTGACAGAGGTGGAGGAAGACGCGCATGGCGGCCCTGCCGCTGGAAAGCTCCTGGTAACCGCATATGTGAAGAATCTGAAGGCGGCCCAGTCGGTGCGCGTGACGCTTCTTGACGGCAGTCAGACTGCGGCGGAAGTGTCACTTCCCTCTTCAGCCTTCACGGCAGGTGAACGGGGAATCTGCCGGGCAGAGACCAGAATCGCGGTTCACGGCGTTCATCTGTGGAACGGACGGAAAGATCCGCATCTGTACACGGTGAGGACAAGGCTTGTGGAGAGCGGAGAGACGTTGGACGAGGTGTCACTTGCCTGTGGCTTCCGCGGATACGCGATTGACCCGCAGAAGGGATTTATCCTGAACGGGGAGAGCTGTCCGCTGCGGGGCGTGTCCAGACACCAGGACCGCAAGGGGATTGGCAATGCACTCCTGCCGGAACATCACAGAGAGGACATGGACCTGATCTGCGAGGTGGGGGCCAACACCATCCGGCTGGCGCACTATCAGCACAGCGCATACTTCTACGATCTGTGCGACGAGCGGGGCATGTGCGTGTGGGCGGAGATCCCCTATATATCCCGCCACATGCCGGGCGGCCGCGCCAATACGATCAGCCAGATGACGGAACTCATCGTGCAGAATATTCATCGCCCGTCGATCGTGGTATGGGGACTCTCCAACGAAATCACCATGGGCGGAGACACGGACCCGGATCTGCTGGACAATCACAGGGAACTGAACGCTCTGGTTCACTGCCTTGATCCGACCCGAAAGACAACGATGGCCTGCGTGACGGCGCTCGACATCCACTCCCCCATCCTGCATATCCCGGACGTGGTCAGCTACAACCACTACTTCGGCTGGTACGGCGGCGACACATCCATGAACGGCCCGTGGTTTGACAGATTCCACGAGACGAATCCCGACATTCCGATCGGGATCAGTGAGTACGGATGCGAAGGTCTGAACTGGCATTCCTCGCAGCCGAGACAGGGCGATTACACAGAGGAATATCAGGCGCACTATCACGAGGAGCTGATCCGCCAGATCGCCGCAAGACCCTGGCTCTGGGCGACGCATGTGTGGAACATGTTTGACTTCGGCGCCGACGCGAGGGCCGAGGGCGGCGAGCCGGGGCAGAACCACAAGGGACTGGTGAGTTTTGACCGGAAGTACAGGAAAGACGCTTTCTACGCCTACAAGGCGTGGTGGTCCGATGAGAAGTTCGTGCACATCTGCGGGAAGCGCTATGAAGACCGGGCAGAGGATACGACTGAAGTGACGGTGTACTCCAACCTCCCGGAGGTGACGCTTTACGTGAACGGGCAGAAACAGGAGACAAAGCGGGCGGAAGATCACTTTTTCTATTTTGAAGTGCCGCTCGCCGGCACGGTCTCGCTGCGGGCAGAGGCCGCGAGCGAGGCGGGAGATTCCTTCGCAGATGAGAGCCGCATCCGCCGCGTCAGCACCTTTAACGAGGCGTATCGCCTGAAGGAATCCGGTGCGCTGCTATCCTGGTACGAGATCACGGCGCCGGACGGGTATTTCTCGCTGAATGACACGATCGGTGACATCACGGCGACAGAAGAAGGAGCCAGGCTGCTTGAGAATCTGATGGAGAAGCTCGGCGGCGCGAAGATGGCCGGCTTCACCATCGATGAATCCATGCGCAGAATGATGAACGGCTTCACGGTCATCCGCATGCTGAACATGCTCAGTACCATGACCGACTCTGTCACCCGGGAGATGCTGCTTGCACTCAACAGCCGTCTGAACACGATTCCGAAGCCCTGACTTCCGGGGCTTCACGCCGGCATTCCCTGCTTCAGCCATTAAAAAAGGATTTCCGCCCCGGGCCTGTGAGACCTGAGGACGGAAATCCTTTTTTGCGGGGCAGAGCCTCTCATCCGGCGGAAAGGGGGCGGAAAAGGCTCATCAGGCGGTTTTACACCGTCCTGCCCATGTAATACTGCATCAGCTGGTTGACCTGGTGCATCATCTCCGGGTCACTCAGGACCTGCAGCGCCATTGACAGCAGGATAAATGTCCCGATCACCGCCAGAATTCCCAGAATCATGCCGGCGACGGAAGCTGCGTGCCAGCGGCCGGTGTTGAAGCGGGACGCTCCGGCGAGCACCGCGGCCAGAATGCCGCAGATGACACCCGGAAGCAGGAAAGACATGCCCAAAAATGCGAAAATACCGAAAATAAGCGAAGCAGTGGCCAGTCTGTCCTTCTGGCGGCTGTTCCCCGGACGATAGTCCTGGTAGTAGTCCGACTGCTGGTCAAAGTTCTGCTGATTGTAATTCTTGTAATCGCTCATACCGGTCACCTCCCTGCGTGAGGATATTCAAATCAAAAATACCATAATACCGGCTCTGTTGCAATGAGAAATGGCCTCTGCTATAATCTCAGATTGAATATGCGCTTGTGAAAGGACGCGGATATGACGGTTATCGAGACACACAGCGCCAGGGAGACGGCTGACGCGGGAGAGCGGTTCGGCCGTGAGGCAAGACCGGGAGAGATATACTGCCTTGACGGAGACCTGGGTGTCGGCAAGACGGTGTTCACCCAGGGGTTCGCAAGGGGCCTCGGAATCACGGAACCGGTGAACTCGCCGACATTCACCATCCTTCAGATCTATGAAGAAGGCCGGATCCCGCTGTATCATTTTGATGTGTACCGGCTGGGAGACCCTTCGGAACTGGAAGGGATCGGCTATGAGGAGTATTTTTACGGGGACGGCGTGTGCCTCGTCGAGTGGGGCTCACAGGTTGAAGAGCTGCTTCCGGAGGGCACCCGCTTTGTCAGGATACAGAAAGACCTGGACAAGGGGTTTGACTACCGGAAGATCACGGTTACGGACAGAGAAGATGAGAATACTGGCGATTGAGAGTGCGACGGAATCAGCCTCCTGCGCCCTGACGCAGGACGGGAAGGTCGTCGCGGAGTTTACGCTTCAGAATAAACAGACGCACAGTCAGACACTGCTGCCGATGATTGACGCGATGTGCGCCATGACCGGCACGAAGCCAGATGATCTTGACGTTGTGGCAGTCTCCAGAGGCCCGGGGTCTTTTACGGGACTGAGGATCGGAGCGGCGACGGGCAAGGGGATCGCCCTGCCTTTTGACACGAAGATGGCGTCGGTTCCGACGCTCTACGGCATGGCCTGTGCCATCCGGGAGGCGTCGGACCGCGTGATTGTGCCGGTGATCGACGCGAGGCGCCAGCATGTGTACGCGGCTGCCTACAGCGCCGGAAAAGACGGTACGCTCACGGAAGAGCTGGGCGAATGTGTCATTTCATCGGCGGATCTCACCGGAAAGCTTCAGGCACTTGGCAGACAGGTACTTCTCACCGGCGACGGCGTAAAGGTGGTGCTGCCAGCGCTTCTTTCAGCGGGACTCGACGTGCGGGTGTGTCCGCCTTCCCTCTCCTACGCGAGAGCCGCGGGTGTTGCACTGGCAGCACAAAGCATGGCGGACCGGGGCGAGCTCATCACTTCGGATGCCATGGCACCGGTATACCTGCGCCTGAGCCAGGCGGAGAGAAAGCGCCGGGAAGAGAAGAATCTTACGGGAAAAGAGGCGCAGAAGTGCTGCTGATCCGGGCAATGCGCAGGTCAGATATCGCCTGGGCTGCGGCCATGGAGGCACGGGTGTTTTCAAGACCCTGGGGCGAAGAGGATTTTGAAAAAGACCTGGAGAATGATAGAAAACAGATACTGGTTGCCCTGCAGGACTGCCGGCCCGTGGCATACGCGCAGAGCGTGCGCGCAGCGGATGAAGCCGACATCTCGCGCATCTGTGTGGAAGAAGAATTCCGGGGGCGCGGCATTGCGTCAAAGCTGCTTACAGAGCTTCTCAGACAGAGCCGGGAGGCGGGGGCTGCGAAGTTTTTCCTGGAAGTCAGGAAGAGCAACCAGGCAGCCAGGAATCTGTACGAGCGCATGGGGTTTACCGTGACTGGCGTGCGCAGGAAGTATTATGACGAACCGGAGGAGGACGCTGTTCTGATGGCGCTTTTCTCCGAAAAACAACTGCCGGGGAACAGGAATGCTTGATGTATGTCTTCTCGGCACCAGCGGCATGCTGCCACTGCCGGGCAGATGGCTGACGTCGCTGATGCTCAGGTGCAACGGCCACAGTCTTCTGATCGACTGCGGCGAAGGGACCCAGATCGCGATCCGCGAGAAGGGGTGGAGCTTTCATGATATCGATGGGATCTGCCTGACGCACTATCATGCGGATCACGTGGCCGGTCTGCCCGGGATTCTGCTCACGATCGGCAACGCAGACCGCACGGAGCCGGTGACGATCATCGGACCGAAGGGGCTGAAAAAAATCGTAGCATCGCTGCGCGTCATCGCCCCGGAACTCCCGTTTCCGGTGATTCTGCAGGAGCTGGAAGAGCCGGAAGAGCATCTGAAGCTGGGAGAATTCGCCATTGACGCGTTTCATGTGCAGCACCGGGTGACGTGCTACGGATACTCGGTGCGCATTCCCCGCGCGGGAAAGTTTGACGCCGCGCGGGCGCTTGCCTCCGGGATCCCGCAGAAATACTGGAATCGACTTCAGCACGGCGAAAATGTCACAGACACAGACGGAGGCCGGCTTCTGACCCCGGACATGGTGCTGGGGCAGGAGCGGCGCGGGCTGAAGGTGACCTACTGCACCGACTCCCGCCCCGTTCCGGTCATCGCGCAGATGGCGCAGGACGCGGATCTCTTCATCTGCGAGGGCATGTACGGAGAGACAGAGAAGACGGCCAAGGCAAAGGAATACCGGCACATGACCTTCACCGAGGCGGCGCAGCTCGGGAAGCAGGCCGCCCCGCGGCGCATGTGGCTTACCCACTATTCGCCGTCGCTGGTGAAGCCGGGGCGGTATATACAGGCGGCCAGGGATATCTTCCCGCCGGTGGAGTGCGGACGGGACGGAATGACTCTGACGCTGGCATTTGATGATGAGTGACAAGAGATGAAAGATATTCGGATTCTGGCAATCGAGAGCTCCTGCGATGAGACTGCGGCGGCCGTCGTGGTCAATGGCAGAGAAGCCCTTTCCAATATTATTAATTCACAGATCGACGTCCACACGCTCTACGGCGGCGTGGTCCCGGAGATCGCGTCGCGCGCGCACATCCAGAATATCAATCCGGTCATACGCGCGGCACTTGAAGACGCACATGTGACGCTGGATGACATTGACGCCGTCGCTGTCACGTACGGGCCTGGCCTTGTCGGTTCGCTGCTCGTCGGCGTGGCGGAGGCCAAGGCCCTCGCTTTTGCCACGGGAAAGCCGCTCATCGGCGTGCATCACATCGAGGGACATATCGCGGCCAACTACATCGCGCATAAGGACCTTGAACCGCCGTTTGCAGCGCTTGTCGTGTCCGGCGGGCACACGCACCTGGTGATGGTGCAGGACTACGACCGGTTCGAGATCATCGGACGAACGAGAGACGACGCGGCGGGAGAGGCCTTCGACAAGGTCGCCCGGGCGGTAGGCCTGGGGTATCCGGGCGGGCCCAAGATCGACAAAGAGGCGAAAAGCGGCGATCCGCATGCGATTGAATTCCCGGTCGCACACATCGAGGGTGCCCCGTATGACTTCTCATTCTCAGGGATAAAGTCGGCGGTCCTGAATTACCTGAATGAGGCGAAGATGAAGGGCGAGACGGTGAATCGCGCCGATCTTGTGGCCAGCTTTCAGCAGGCTGTGGTCACGGCACTGGTGGATCATTCCATGCAGCTGGTGCGCGAGAGAAATCTCGACAAGCTGGTGATCGCGGGCGGCGTGTCTGCCAACTCGGCGCTGCGCGCGGCCATGCAGGCGGCGTGCGAGGCACAGGGAGTGGCGTTTTACTGTCCTCCGCTCATCCTCTGCACGGACAATGCCGCCATGATCGGATCGGCGGCGTACTATGAGTACAGAAAGGGACATTTTGCGGGCTGGGACCTGAACGCCGTGCCGAATCTGAAGCTCGGTGAGAGAGCGTGAGAGCCTGCTGAAGTGAAGCACTTTGAGAAAACCTGAAGACGCGGGAAAGGAGACAGGTGTGTCTGAAACGTATGCAATCGTGCTGGCCGGAGGCGTGGGGCGCCGGATGCGGAGCGCGGTCCCGAAGCAGTATCTGCCGCTGGCCGGGGCACCTGTCATCGCCTGGTCTCTGATGGCATTCCAGAAAAGCCCGGAAGTGGACAGGATTATTCTCGTGACGGCGGAGGCCGACGCGGTCTGGGTGAAGAGCACCATCATCGACCCGATGCACATCACGAAACTCCTTGCATTCGCGCCGGCTGGAGCCGAGCGCGCAGACTCGGTGCAGAACGGACTGAACGCCATTGAAGATGATGACGGGATCGTCCTGATTCACGACGGGGCGCGCCCGGCGGTAACGGAGGAGATCATCGCGCGCTGCTGCGCGGACGCAAAGAGTTACGGCGCTTGCGCGGCGGCCATGCCGGTGAAGGACACCATCAAAGTGGCCGATCCGAACGGATTCGTTCTCTCAACGCCGGACAGACGCACGCTCTGGATGATGCAGACGCCGCAGGCCTTCCGGCTGCCCCTGATCCGCGAAGCGTACAGGAAATATGGACAGATGGCCGACAGAAGCGGCGTCACGGACGACGCAATGCTCGTGGAGCGCTTCACGGACGTGAAAGTCCGTCTCACAAAGGGCTCTTATTCCAATATCAAGATCACGACGCCGGAAGATCTGCCACAGGCAGAAATTCTTGTTGACAGAAAGATGCTTTCGTGATAATCTAACACTTGCCGTCGGAAGTGATGGCGAAAGAAAGACTGCCTGGTTTTAACAGACCCGGGCGCATGGAGAGGTACCGAAGCGGTCACAACGGGGCGGTCTTGAAAACCGTTTGTCTTAACGGGCGCATGGGTTCGAATCCCATCCTCTCCGCTCCGCATTCCCGGTGAACGGGGGTGCGCATTACAACTGCAGAAGTATATCGGTAGGCTATTGGAGAAGTACCCAAGAGGCTGAAGGGACACCCCTGGAAAGGGTGCAGGTCGTTGATAGCGGCGCGAGGGTTCAAATCCCTCCTTCTCCGCGAAGGCTAACAGCCGTGCGCCTTCCGTCAGATGGACGCCTGCAAGCTTGCTTGCAAAGGCGGACAGCGACGGAAGCATAGGGCGCAGCCCGCGACGAAAAAGACGCGAAGCG
>DGVL01000029.1:304-10844 GCA_002394965.1 Lachnospira sp. UBA4285 | reverse complement strand
CGAAATATCTGGCTCCCTGCGTAGTCGGATAATCCTCCGGCTGATTCTCCGCGTACGTCAGGACGAGTTCCGGCGCCTTTCCGCTCACTGGCTGACAGAAGCGGCAGGATGCGAAAATGAGTGCCACGGCAATAACCGCCGCACTTATCACGGCTGCAGCCCTCCTGCCTGGCAATAACCGAATCACGGTTCGTCTCCTTCCCACTTTCCGGCGTTCTTGTGAATATACTCGTAAAGCTCCTGCTTCCTGCCCGAAAGCACCCTGTCCGGAAGCAGATATGCGTGGCTGCCGTCCGGGATTACCATCAGATATCCGCGGCGCAGTCTTGCTCCGTGGAAATCCTGCCAGCGGATGAACTGGCGGTGATCCCGGACCTGAATCCCCATTCCCTTCCCGGAAAATGTCAGTTCCGTATCATATGGAATCTTCCGCGCCTCCAGCCAGGACGCAATATATACGGCCACCGGCTGAAAGACCGGGAATATCAGAAGCCCGATGAGCATCAGAGCATGGCCGAGTCCATTGGTGTCAGACCAGCGCGCGTAGATGAGCGCGGCAAAGGCAGCCGTGAACACGACATTGACCACGGCTGTCCAGTGATGATACATATTCGAAAACCGGAACCGGAAAAAGTCCCCCGGCGTGTTACGCCAGATAAAGTGATACTCCATATCTCCCCCTGTCACGAGTCAGACGATAGCCGCAAAACAGCGGCGCAGTCCTGATTCATCTATTATAGCGCAGGTTGTCCGCGAGGAAAAGAAGCGTGACACGGCGGCTGACGCTCCTCTGCCGGACACGGATCTGCAGACGAAAATATCCCGCCGTCTTTTGCTCAGACAAAAGATGGCGGGATAAACTTCTCAGAATTTAAGCTGTCAGCCGCAAGTGAAACTGCACGGCATACAGCATATTTGCATTTACTTTCCGTAGCCGAATGCCCACGGCAGGCAGAGACTGATCTCCGGGATGAAGGTGATGAGAAGCAGTGCGATAATCATGAAGACATAGAACGGAAGCATTGCCTTCACAACCTTCTCCATCGGCTCCTTCGCGATGGCCGATCCGATGAAGAGAACCGAACCTACCGGCGGCGTCAGAAGACCGATGCCGCAGTTGAGGACCAGGATGATGCCATACTGAACCGGATCGATGCCGATGCTCGTTGCGATCGGGAGCAGGATCGGCGTGGAGATCAGGATGATCGGCGCCATATCCATGATCATGCCCAGCACCAGAAGGATCAGGTTGATGAGCAGAGCGATCACATACGGATTGCTGGAGACGCCCGTGATGGCTTTAGCCGCCAGCTCCGGAACATGCAGCGTCGTCAGGCAGTAACCGAACACGCTGGAGGTGGAAATCAGGATCAGCACGATGGAAAGCGTATCAATGCAGGTGTCCAGGACCTTCCACACGCCCTTCCAGGTAACGCCCTTATACACGTAGATGGAGATGATGAGTGAATAGAACACCGCAATGGCTGCAGACTCCGTGGCGGTGAAGACACCAGCCACAACACCGATCACGACGATAAGCAGCGCAGACAGAGCCCAGATGGACTTCACCAGATCCTTGCCGAGCCGCTTGATGCTGAACGGATCGCCCTTCGGATAATTGCGTTTCTTGGAGATGATGTAAGAGATCACCATCAGAGATCCGGCCAGAACAGCGCCCGGAAGATATCCGGCAATGAACAGCGAGCCGACCGAGATACCGCCGGCAGTTGTCGCGTAGATGACCATGTTGTGCGACGGCGGAACCAGCATACCCTCGACAGACGAAGAGATCGTGACAGCCGTCGAGAAGTCGGTGTCGTACCCGCGGTCGACCATCATCGGAATCTCAAGAGAGCCGAGAGACGCCGTGTCAGCCGATGCCGATCCGGAGATGCCTCCGAAGAAATAGGAAGCCAGAATGTTCACCATGGCAAGCCCGCCGCGCATCCATCCGACGCACGCATCCGCAAGATCCAGCAGCTTCTCCGAGATACCGCCGCTGCCCATGAGAACACCCATAGTGATGAAGAACGGAACCGCCATCAGGGAAAAAGAACTGATTCCCTTAACCATCTGCTGCACCAGTGTCGAGAGCGGAAGGCCCTGATACGCCAGGCACAGGATGGACGAAATTGCTACGGAATACGCGATCGGGAAGCGCAGGAACACCATGACCAGAAAGCTGATCAGAAGGATCGCGATCGCTGTGCTGTTAGCCGCCATTATCTTGCCTCCTTTGCTGCCGCTTCTTTTCCCGTTTCATCTCCTCCGCCTCTGTGTCAATTCCGATCTGACCATAGACGCCGAGGAAATGCTCGATATCGATCATGATCCGCTCCAGTTCAAAGAAGATCATGGCAATGCCGGCAAGCGGAACCGGGAAATACATCCAGAACTTCGAGAGCCAGGTCATGGAGATGTATGTTCCTTTTGCGCCGACCTGGATCGAATACTGCAGTCCGACGATCAGCATGACAAGTGCCAGGATCATGACGGCGATATCCGCCACAAGATCCAGCACATTCACCACTTTGCGTCCGAGCTTGCGGTCGAAGGCCGTCATGCGGATGTGCGCGTTGCGGCGGATCGCCAGCGCGGCGGAGAGCACCGCCATGTAGGCCATAAGAGAAAGGATGATCTCCTCACCCCAGTTCGGCGCCGGCACGAACGGGCAGTACCGGGCAAGCACGATATATCCGGTGATGCAGATATCCGCGATCAGCAGCAGCTTACAGATTACCAGGAAGAGCTTGTACACAAAATTATACATTGGCTCCAGTTTTTTCATTTTTTTGACAAATTCAGGCATGAATGCGCCTCCTGCGTATTATTCCAAGGGTTCTACGGCACCAGGCACTTCGGAAAAAAGGCTCCGGCTCTTTGCAAGCCGGAGCACATCCCCCTCTGCTTCCGCTCCCCTTGCGGAAGGAACCAAGCACCGTCCGAACAAAACCGGTTATATTACTATTCCGGTGCTGTCACTTAGCCATACCAAGAATCTGCTGATAGATATCCTTCAGATCGCCGGTTGCGTACTCATCGGCGATCGGCTTGCAGGCCGCCTGCCATGCGCTCTTGTCGGAAACCTCAATGATGTTGATGCCCTTGCTCTTCAGAGTGTCCAGCGCCTGCTTCTCGATCTCCTCAGACTTCGAACGGCAGTAGTCAGATGCGATCTTGCCGGCATCCTCGATAACCTGCTGCTGGTTCGCTGTAAGCTTGTCCCAGGACTTTGTGGAGATTACGGTCTCCATCGCGCCCAGCGTGTGCTCGTCGAGTGTCAGGTTCGGTCCAACTTCCTGGAAGCTGTTGGACAGATAGTTCGCAACCGGCTGCTCAGCGCCGTCGATCGTGCCGTTCTGCATGGAAGAATAAATTTCGGACATAGATACCGGAGACGGCGTAGCGCCAAGATCCTGAACCATGGCTGTCATGATCGGGTCATTGGAGACGCGGATCTTCATGTTCTTCATGTCATCCGGCGTCTTGACTTCCTTGCTCTTGATCGTGAAGAAGCTGCGGAAGCCCTCTTCGCCGTAGTACAGACCCTTTACACCAATGCCGAGCTCTGCCGGCTCGTCAAGGAATGTCTTGCCCAGATCACTGTTGGCGAATGCCCAGAAATGATCCCGGTTCTTGAAGGTGTACGGCAGAGACAGAAGAACAGACTTCTTTGCGCCATATGTCGTCAGAGCGAACGCGGAAATACGGGAGATGTCAACGGTACTCGTGCCGCCTGTCATTCCGTCGAGTACGTCCGCCTCGGAGCCGAGCACACCGGAGCCCTGCAGATCAATCGTGATCGAGCCGCCGCTCATCGCCTCGACCGCTTCCTTGAACTTGGTGTCCATGGCGCCGCAGATCGTGTTGTCTACCGGGTTAACCTCAGCCATCGTCAGCTTTACAGCCGGATCCTTGGAGGCAGCCTCATTGACCTTGTAATCCGAGCTGCCGGAAGCTGCCTTGGTTGTGGAACCTGCAGCAGCCGTCGTGGTAGAGCCTGCAGCTTTCGTCGTAGCGCCCGCCGCAGCGCTTGTCGTGCCGCCGCCGGAAAGACCGCAGCCTGTCATCATAACCGCAGCCATAGCAGCTGCCATGACGCCTGATACCACTCTTCTTGTTCTCATGTTTTCCTCCTGTTTCATGAATCTTGTATGAAATGACCCTATTTTCTCACGAACAGAGACATTTTTTGTACATATTCAAATTATAGGAGGAGGAGACACCGCTTTTAAAAATAGCGCATATTTAATATTTGCTGTAGAATTTTAACCTGATTTTTATATTTTTCATCAAGGCGCCGCGCACAGGCCTCGGTGATTATATTCAGTATCCGCGGTACTCTGTCGGACTTTTCCCCGTCACCCGCTTGAATACCTTCGCAAAATAATTGGAATCCGGATATCCGACTCTCTGCCCGATCTCCCGGATTGTCAGGTTGTCGCGGCGCATCAGTTCCTTCGCCTTGTCGATCCGAAGCCCGGTGAGGTAACTGATAAAACTTCTGCCGAAGTACTGCCGGAACAACTTGCAGAAGTAAGCGTCCGCATATCCGAAATGCTCAGCCGCCGTCTGAAGAGAGATATTCTTTCCGTAATTCTGTTCCATATATTCCAGGATGCGATCCTGGCGCGTTTCCGGATCCGGCTCCTCACGGACCTCCTGTCTGGCAGGTGCCGGCGGCATCTCCTCGTGCCCCTGTGTCAGCCGTACCGCCTCCTCGACGGCCGACTCCAGTTCCTGCGCCTCGCAGGGCTTCAGCAGATACTCCAGTGCCCGCACGCTTATCGCCTTGCGGGCGAAATCAAACTCGTTGTACGCAGTCAGGAAAATAATCTGCGTATACCGGTCGTTCCGGCGGATCTTCTCCGCCGCCTCCAGTCCTGAGACGACCGGCATGCAGATGTCCAGAATCAGGATCTGCGGGCTGTACTTCTCATACTGCGCAAGGGCTTCCCGGCCGTTCCCGGCTGTCAGAATCGTCCAGTTCTCTCCCAGAAAACGCTCCAGTCTGCGCCTGAGCGACTCAAGCTCGATAACCTCGTCATCCGCGATCAGTATGCTGTTCATAAGTTTCCTCTTCTTTCTGAGGCATCCGGATACGAACCGTCGTGCCTTTCCCCTCTTCGCTCTCGATTTCCAGACCGCCGCCCGGGTACAGCCGCCGGATCCGGCGCGCTGTATTCCCCAGTCCGATGTGCACAGCTATATCTCCTTCATCGCTCAGGAGTTCCCGCCGGATTTCGGCGAGTCTGCATGCCGGAATGCCGGCTCCGTCGTCCTGCACCCGCACTTCCAGCACTCCGTCCACGAAACCCGCGCCGAGCGTCACTGTACCGCCCTGCTCTGTCTTCGTGAGGCCATGGACGACAGCATTCTCCACGACGGGCTGAAGAAGATGGATCGGAACCTGACAGGCATCCATATCCACCTGGATCTGCTCCCGGTACTTCACGCGGCTGCCAAAGCGCATCTGCTGCAGATACATATAGTCGCGCACCATCGAGACCTCGTTGGACAGGGCGCAGAACTGCTCCGATGTCTGCAGATTGTAGCGGAACAGATTGGAGAGAGCGACGATCATCCGGCGCGTCTGCGGCGCGTCCTCCAGATCCGCCGCCCCGGCGATCGTGTTCAGCGTATTGAACAGAAAGTGCGGCTGGATCTGACTCTGCAGCAGGTCAAGCCGTGTCGCCTCCAGCTGGCTCTGAAGCTCCATGCGTTCCATGCTGTCCTGGTGGACCTTTTCCTGCAGTTTCTGGTTCTCCTGCAGCGTTCTTATATGCTCCTGCGTCGCCTTCCGCATCTTGTTGAACGACGAAGCCAGCTCCCCCATCTCGTCCCGGTTCGCAGCCTGTATGCTCTCCCCGCCGTAATCGCCCTTCTCCATGCGCCGCGACGCCGCGACCATGCTCTGGATCGGTGAGAGAATTGCCCGGCTCATCGTCTGATTCATGGTAAATGCGAGAACAACCAGCAGCGCAGAGAGCAGCAGCAGAAGCAGAGGGAGCCTGGACAGCAGGAACAGCCGGCTCTCATACACAGTCATGCTGTCCTTTACCGTGAGCTGCAGAAGATTTTCGAGATACCCTTTCAGATATTTCTGCTGATCGTACACCTCATACAGCCGCGTCAGGTACCCGTCCTCCTCCGTGTCCATCGCTGCCGTCTCATCCCGCAGCCTGACGTAGTTCTCGTAGCTGCTGCGAATGTTCCATGTTCTCGCGAACCGCTCCTGCCCGATCTTATCAAATGAATCCGGGAGCGCTGCGATGGCAGAGGCTGTCTGCCCGCAGGCAGAGATGTAGTCGCTGCGGCTTACTTCTGTCCGCTCCTGCATGTACACCCGGAACGCCCCGGTTTCTCTTGACATGGCCTCCTGTGCCGTCTCGCAGCAGGCCGTGTCACTCAAACTGCCTCCGATATCACCGCTGTAGAGCCGCAGCACAAGCAGGTCAAAAGCAGCCGTCACCAGAACGACCAGAAGAAACAGGATCACAGGAATATGCAGTTTTTTTCGGATCGACAGCCGCGACCACGTTTCTCTGAACCGATTCATCCCTTTGCTCTGCGCTTTCGACACTTTCGCGGCCGGCTGCGCCGGCTGTCTGCCGATTTCCTTTCACATAGGTATTGTACCATAATACTATCCGTCAGCCGCAGATGCCGTGAAAATCTGTTGCCGCGGACAGACAGCCTCCTTCTACTGGCGCCAGAACAAACTGTGCCCTGCGGCAGGCAGGCTGTCGCAGGGCACGTATGGTAAGCATGCGCATATGCAGATTTCTTTAAATCTTAAGCGTATATCCTGTCAGATCAACTTCCGCGCTTCCGCAGGCAAGTGCAGCGATACGGTCATCCTTCCGGTCCGCGTAAAAGGTCATCGTCATCACCGACTCTCCGTCATTCACGAAAACCTCCGCACTGTAACGGTCCAGAATCAGGCGCAGCTTCAGCTCTCCCCCGCGGACAGACACCGCAGCCGTGCGGCTGTTCGTCACATCCCGGACCGCGCCGCTGTGCGACCGGTCGATCGTAAGCGTATTCTCTCCCGGGCGATATACCACCTCGCAGTAATGCTTCTCTCCCTGTGCAAAGCGAAGGGCGACCTTCCGGCAGTCGGCCTCCGGCCGGATCGTAAGCGTGAGATCCAGTGCTCTCCCGGAGAGACCGGGATCGGTCAGCGGATGCTGTGCATCGATCCTGACATGCTCTCTTTCGACTCTGCCGTACCGGTACTGTTCCAGTTCCCTTACCGGATTCTGATACAGATGTCCCCCGCGCAGTGAAAGTTCCCTCGGGACAGTGACCTGTCCGAACCACTTTGCTTTTTCCAGTCTGTACGGAACCGTATCCCAGTTCTGCATCCAGCCGAGCATCACTCTTCTGCCGTCCGGTGTCAGAACGGTCTGGGTCGCATAGAAATCGATCCCGGCATCCAGCACCTGAATCTTCTCCTCCCGGAAACTGCCATCCTCCCGGCAGCTGCCGATCATGCACATCGAATTGTTCCCCGCATGAAAGCCCTGATCATCCGCCTCCATATCCTGCGGGCTGACCAGGATCACAGACCGGCCGTCCATCTCAAAATAATCCGGGCACTCCCACATTCTGCCATATCGGCCATGGTTCGCAGCCAGCGTGCATATGTAGGACCAGTGAAAAGCGTCCGCACTGGTGAAAAGCAGAAGCTGGCCGGTCTGATCTTCGGCGCGGTTTGCCACTACGCACTTCCAGGAGCCGTCCGCGTCTCTCCAGATCTTCGGATCCCGGAAATCGACCCGGCTCGCGCCCGCCGGGAGATCAAGCTCGGAGAGAACCGGATTCCCCTCATACTTCTGATAGTCTGTGCCGTCCCCTGTGGCGAGATTCTGTGTCTGAACGTCACATTCGGTCCCGTCCGCGTGCTTCTCCCTTCTGCAGCCGGTGTACATCAGAAGATGTCTTCCGTCAGGAAGTTCTGCTGCGCCGCCGGAAAAGCACCCGCCTTCCCTGTCCGGGAAGCTGTCCGGGGCCAGTGCGCACGGCCTGTAGTCCCAGTGGATCAAATCGCGGGTGACCGCATGTCCCCAGTGCATGGGCCCCCATACCGTATCATACGGATAATACTGATAGAACAAATGGTACTCGCCCTTGTACCAGGATAATCCATTCGGATCATTCATCCAGCCGGTCCGCGGCGTCATATGAAACAGCGGGCGCTCTTCAGCCGGTATACATCTTTCTGCTGTCTTCTCGGTAACCCTCGCTCTGTGTAGTTCTTCTGATATCTGCATATACTCTCTTTCCTTCTGCATAATTACCGGGAACCCTGATCCAGATCATACGTGTCCAGATACTTCTGGTAGATTCCCAGATATTCCTCCAGACCGTATTCATCCAGTTTCTTAAGGTACGAGTTCCAGTCCTGATCCGACAGGCCGTTCATAACCCAGTCGGATTTCCGGGTGTTGATCTCTGTCTTGATGTCGGCCATGAGATTGGAAAGCGTCTCCGTGTCATCCTGATTCATGAACAGGTTCGGATAGACATACTTCGTATTCATGTCCGGCGTGTAATACTCTTTTATCCAGTCCAGCCGGTACTGCGCGTCATCCGGGCAGGTCACATACTTGTTGTAGTAATCGTTGAGCACAGCCAGCGGCCCTCCGACACACTCTGCCTCGCGCACTTCCACCGGCGAATGGTCACCCAGATCTGCGTGTTTGAGCATGGGCTCTCCGGCGCTGTTCGTGGAAAGCTCAAAGATATGGAATTCACCGTCGTCCCCATACGTTCCCCAGTTGTTCTGCGGAGACTGGAACGGAGCGTACATCTGATCAAGCCAGCTGCAGACCAGCGCCGGCTTGCTGGCGAGCGCCGTCACCACGCAGCGGCCGCGGTCAAATCCGCTGGTATACGATCCGTTCTGCGGTGTGATGTTGCGCACGTCTGCGCTCAGAGTCGGGAGCGGCTCCCAGTCGGCAAGATTGGCGATGTTGGCAACGTCCCAGGAGAAGCAGACGCCGTAGCGCCCGGATTTCCCCTTGGACACATATGTGGACCACTCCTGCGTGAAGCACTCCGGATCGATCAGTCCTTCCTGATAGAGCTTGTGCAGCCACTCCACGCCCTTGCGGTATCCGTCCTGTGTCGCGGAGCAGATGACCTTCTTGTCATCCGTAACCGCAATATGCCGGCCTCTGTCAGCGTCTCCATATCCTTCTCCAAATCCGTTTATCAGAATGGCAGGATCCTGGTCCCCGTCATTCAGGATACAGGACATGGGAATGATGCTTCCCTCGATGTTGAACTCCTTCTGCAGTTCCCCGGAATGATCCCGGAACGCCTTTAATACATCTTCAAATTCATCGATGGTCGTAGGCATCTGCAGTCCCAGAAAGTCCAGCCACTTCTTGTTGATGAAGCTCATATCGCCCACGGTCTGAATAGCCGTCTTGCCTTCGCCCAGCTGCTCGATCCAAGGCAGAGCCCAGATATGTCCGTTCTCATCGGTGCACATCTGCCGGTATTCCGGATAGGCATCGAACACCGCCTTGAGATTGGGCATATACTGGTCGATGTAGCTCTCCAGCGGAATGATGACACCCTGATTCCCGTACCGCAGCAGATCGCTGTCTGAGAATCCCGCGGTGAACACAAAATCCGGAAGCGTAGAATAATTGTTCATCTGAAGGGAGATCTTGTCGTTCCACTGGTCCGACGGGATCGCTTTCCAGTCCACATGGACATTGGTCGCCTGTTCAAGTCTTTCAAAGATCGCCCTTTTATTCGGGTCTGATTCTGTGTTGCTGGGATAACTCGTCATGCCGCTTATCGTATCCGGCGCGGACAGGGGGAATGTGTAGGAAGCCGGCTCCTCCGCCTTGTTTCTTGCCTCTTTATATCCGACGAACAACTCTCCGCATCCGGTCAGAGTCGTCATGCACACAGTCAACGCAAGCGAAATGGCGCCTGCTCTCCTGATCCAGTTACTTCTCATGATAATCCCCTTTCCTGCATCAGCCCTTGACAGAGCCCACCATGATCCCCGAGTCGAAATACTTCTGGAAGAAAGGATACATGGCGATCAGTGGCAGCGAAGATATGATGATCGTGGCGTATTTCAGCAATTCGCCCAGCTGTGCTCTTGCCGCCGTGCTCTGGATATCCGCGATCATGCCGGACTGCGGCTGGTTCTGAATCAGGATCGCGCGAAGCACCAGCTGCAGCGGCTGCTTTGCCGCAGAATTGATATAGATCATCGCGTCAAAGTAGCTGTTCCACATGGCGACGAACTGCCAGAGGACCAGAACGGCGATCAGCGGCTTGCAGACCGGTAGAAGAATCCTGAAAAAGTACGTCACCTCATCCGCTCCGTCCACGGATGAAGCCTCCCGCAGCTCTGCCGGAACGCCCTGATAATACGTCCTGGCAATGATCATGTTCCAGACAGAGAAAGCGCCCGGCAGAACCACCGCCCACATCGTATCCAGAAGCCCCAGATCACTGATGACAAGGTAGGTGGGAATCAGTCCGCCGCCAAAGAACATCGTGATCA
>DGVL01000029.1:0-252 GCA_002394965.1 Lachnospira sp. UBA4285 | reverse complement strand
CGCCAAAGAACATCGTGATCACGAAAAAGGTGTTGAAGAACGCCCTGCCCTTCAGGTCTTTTCTGGACATGGGATAAGCCGCCAGAAGTGTCACGGCGACCGAAATCACCGTGAAGACCACCGAGTACAGCACAGCGTTCAGGAATCCGATCCAGATCTGTCTGTTGGACAGCACCCGCTGGTACGCCGTGACCGTCCATTTCCGGAAATCAAATGTTATACCCTGATTCTGCAGGGTGACCGGATCCATGA
>DGVL01000031.1 GCA_002394965.1 Lachnospira sp. UBA4285 | reverse complement strand
GGATTCGGGTTATGTGCAACGGGAATCCTGATATTTTTCATTTTCGTTGCACCTCCGGGCACGCAATCCAAAATTGTATATCTGACATTTGCCCCACATTTTCCGGAGGACAGGAGATCCGGGATACTAAAAAGTCCCGGACAAAGATGAAATCTTTGTCCGGGGCGAATTGACTGCCGGAGTGTTCCGCGGTACTACCCGCCTTGAATCCGGGGTTCTCAAGTCCACTACTTTGCCATGGATCCGAGGCCCTCAAGTTCACCACCCGCCTTGGATCCGGTTTTCTCAAGTCACCTACTCTGCCTTGAATCCATAGATCAAGTCCACTGACTCTTCACGGCAGCGGTAAAGGCGGATGCGGGCGTTTATTTCCGGGATCAGTACTTGTGGTCACCGGGCTTGAGGGAGTCCGGGAGAAGCGTGGAGTAGGTTCTGCCTTCCATATTCTTCTCATAGTCAGCTCTGGCCTTTTTAATCAGCTGGGGGTCAAGAAGCAGGTCGAGTGCTGTGCCGGCCAGGACCTTCGCGGCGGCGTGCATGCCCTTTTTCGCGACGGAGGACTTGCCCTGCGCGGTCCGGCACCAGCTGTGCGCCACGGTTCCGGCGGCTTCGGTCACGAGAAATGCCTGAACCGTCGGGGCACAGTAGCTTGCGTCGCCCACGTCCGATGACCCGGCTGCCGGGATGTCAAGATCGTCGCAGACGGATGTGTCGATGGGTTCCTTTGCGTCCGGCGTGCTGCCGTAGGGAACAAACTGCGCGGCGTACCGTTTTTCTTCGTCGGTGAAGGAGAGGGGATATACCTCGTGCATGTTGGCAAGCATCACGCGATCAAGTGTCGGGTTGTCAACCTGGTCGAGATAGTTGTTGAATGTAAACGGTTTGTCCATCGTTGCGCCGGTCATGAGGCAGGCACCTCTGGCGATGTCAAGCACCTTCCGGTAGAGTTCCTCGACGGTACTCTGCCTGTCGGCGCGCAGGCAGTAGGTGACCTTGGTGTGAGACTGAATGACGTTGGGAGCCTGGCCGCCGGCATCCACATACGCGCTGTTCAGACGGACGTCCGGAGTCACGTGGGCGCGCAGATACTGAAGCCCCGTGTTGGCCAGTTCTGCCGCGTCAAGGGCGCCGATGCCGTCCCAGGGCGCAGCGGAGGCGTGCGCCGCTTTTCCGTGATACGAGATGTTAAATGTCACACAGGCTTTGGAGCGGTTCCCGATGCAGTTGCTGGAATTCGGGTGCCACGCCAGAATCGCGTCCAGATCGTCAAAGACATGCGCTCTGGCCATGAAGCATTTGCCGCCGCCGCCCTCCTCGGCCGGTGTGAGGATATAGCGGATCGTGCCGCTGATGCCTTTTTCCTGCATGAAGGCCTTCAGGCCGCAGGCAGCCTGCATAGCTCCGGTCCCGAGCAGGTTGTGGCCGCACGCATGTCCGTTCCCGCCGGGCGTGATCGCCTTCTGGCAGACGGCGTCCGCTTCCTGACTCTGCCCCGGGAGTGCGTCGTTTTCGCCGAGTATCCCGATGATGGGGCGCCCGGATCCGAACTCGGCGATGAAAGCCGTGTCCATTCCGGCAACCGGCGTCGTGATCTTGAAACCTTCCTGCTTCATTTGCTCAAGCTGGCATTGGGTCGACTCCTTTTCCATGAAACAGGTCTCCGGGTGCTCCCAGACAAAATCGCTGATCGCTTCAAATTCTCTGTTTCTGGCATCGATCAGTTCATACAGACGTTTCTTATCCAACACGTGTCCTCCTGTTCTGCTTTTTCGCTTTAATATCCTGAATTATAGGCATACCTCCCGGCAAATGTAAACGGGAGAATCCGCTTTTTAGGTTGCCAAGCGCTCCGAAAATACTTATTATGATTACAGTACCCCGGGCGGGGCGCATGACGCTGCTGCATCTGTCCGCCGGGCACATCTTACGTTTAAAAGGAGCGTTCTGACATGGGAAAACCTGTAGTACTTGTAGTTATGGACGGTGTCGGCTGGACCGACAAGGACAACGGCAATGCAGTCATGCATTCCTATAAGCCGCAGATTGACGAGCTGATGACGAAGTGGCCGCACACCACGATCAAGGCAAGCGGCACGGCGGTCGGTCTGCCAAGTGACAAGGACATGGGCAACTCCGAGGTCGGGCACAACGCACTCGGGTGCGGTCAGATTTATTCGCAGGGCGCAAAGCTTGTGAACGAGAGCATTGAGTCCGGGAAGATCTACGAGAGCCAGACCTGGAAAGACGCGGTTTCTTACTGCCGGGATCATAACGGCAAGATGCACTTCATCGGCCTGCTCTCTGACGGCAATGTCCACTCCAACATTCATCATCTGATCGCGATGCTGGGCGAGGCGAAAAAGGAAGGCGTCAGGGAGGCAAGAGTCCATGCGCTGCTGGACGGCCGCGATGTTCCGGAGACTTCGGCTCTCACGTACATCGACCAGATCGAGAAGGTGTTCGAGCAGCTTAACGATGACAATTTCCATGCGTGTCTCGCATCCGGCGGCGGCCGCATGACGATCACGATGGACCGCTATGAGGCAGACTGGTCTATGGTCGAGAGAGGCTGGCACATCCATGTGATGGGCGACGGCCGGATGTTTTCTTCCGCGACGGAGGCGATCGAGACATACCGCAAGGAAGGCGGATACACAGATCAGTATCTTCCGGGATTTGTCATCGCCAGGGACGGAAAGCCGGTCGGCCCGGTTGATGACGGCGACAGCGTCGTGTTCTTTAACTTCCGCGGCGACCGCGCGGTTGAGATCTCCAAGGCGTTCGATTACATGAACAAGGGCTTTGACGCATTCCCGATGCCCAAGAAGCCGAAGGTTTATTACTGCGGAATGCTGCAGTATGACGGCGATCTGAAGCTCCCGGAGCATTTTCTGGTTGCGCCGCCGCACATCGAGCACACGATGTCCGAGTACCTGGTCAAGAAGGGCGTAAAGAGCTATGCGTGCTCCGAGACCCAGAAGTTCGGCCATATGACGTATTTCTGGAACGGCAACCGCTCCAACAAGTTCTCGGAGGAACTTGAGGACTGGGAAGAGGTTCCGTCCGACATCATTCCGTTTGACCAGAAGCCGTGGATGAAGGCGACGGAAGTCACCGAGAAGATGGAGGCGGCGATTGCGTCCGGAAAGTACCAGTTCCTGCGCTGCAACTATCCGAACGGCGATATGGTCGGCCACACCGGCAACTACGAGGCGACGATCATCGGCGTGGAGTCGGTTGACCTGAACCTGCGCCGCATCATGGACGCGTGCATGAAGTACGGCTACACGCTGCTTGTCATGGCGGATCACGGAAACTCCGACGAGATGCTTGACAAGAAGGGCAAGCCGAAGACGTCCCACTCGCTGGCACGTGTTCCGTTCGCGGTGTACAACGGGCCGGAAGGCACCGAGATCAAGGATGGCGACTTCGGTCTGGCCAATGTGGCGGCGACCGTCTGCAAGATCCTCGGATTCACCGACTGGCCGGAGCAGTGGCTTGAGCCGATCATAAAGTGACGGATACTCTGTCTGACGGAAAGAAAGGCAGATCAAGACGAATCAGATTCCTCCCGGAAGCGTGGTTTTCCGGGAGGGTTTTTGCATATTATATGTAAGGAAATGTATGACATATTTCACCTGCTTTTTTCTGGACAACGAAAAGGACATCATCGTAAGTCTCTACCGGGATCTTGGCGCGCTGTACTATGAGCTTGCGACGCCGAATCACAACAGCGGGAACCTGATCCGCAATCTGGCCCGGCTCTGCGGTCTGCCGCTCTCAGAGAATGACCGGGGACTGCTGGTCATCCGCGGCGAGGTTCCGTGCTATATCGACGGCAACAACGAAGAGGTGTATGTGTTCCGGATGGGCGGCACGAAGGTGGCGAACATCTATCCGGACGGGCGCGTGGAGATGAAGGCTGCGATTCCTGCCATCGCCAAGACGCTTATGAGTCAGACGCGGGATTACCGGCTTGACGTCGGCAAGACGATTTTTAAGACGTATATCCCGAAAGACTGCAAGTTCCGGAGTGATCTCCACACGCACATGAACGGAAACCTTTCACCGGACATTCTGATCGCGCTGGGCATCCGTCATCAGATCCGCTATCCGCTCTACTATGTGCGCAAGCTGAACCTGGCGCTCACGGAAGCGCAGGAGAGCCGCCTTGCGTCCGGCAGGGAAAAAGTGGCGAAGCAATTCGTCAGTTCAGGACTCACCGGGAAATATCTGGACCGCAAGATCAATGACAACACATTCATCAACTTTGCGGATCTGATACTGAACAATCTCGACAATGCGGCGGATAACATTGTGAAGATCCGCACGTCACTGGCGATCTTGAAGGACGGGCAGGCGGTCTTCACCAACCTCGAGAAGGTGTATCTCTACCGCTATGTATTCACGAAGGGACAGGAGAGTGAGGAGAAGATCCGGCTGAACAACACCGGATCCGTTCCCGACGCGGATGTGCGGGAATTCCTGCGGCAGATGCTGGTGGATGCGGAGAATCCGGACTACTGCCACAACACGGTGTTTCAGGACGATCTGCTGTGGATCGCCAGGAGTTACCGGCGGCATGGCATTCAGTACGCGGAGATCAGCGACACGACGCTCGTGAAAAAGTATGAGTCCATTGAGATGCTCAAGCAGGTTCACGAAGTGATGCCGAAGATATACCGGGATACGGGTGTGATGATCCGCTTTCTTGCGGCGCTGCGCAGGATTCCGCTCACGATCGTGAAGGACCGGGTGACGCCGGAGGACTATCTGACGCGCAATCTGATCGCGCTTTCTGCCGTGGCACCGGATCCGTATGTAGCCGGCTGCGATTTCGTCGGCGAGGAGATCAATGACATCATCACGCTCAAGCCGGTGTTCAGAGAGATTGTGAAGATCGCGGCCAGGGACCCGACGTGGGTCATCCGGGTGCACGCGGGAGAGAATGACTCGCAGAAGGAGAACATTGCGCACAGTATCGCCTGCGTGCGGGACAATCTGGCGCCGGGACAGAAGATGCCAATCATGCGGCTGGGGCACGGACTGTACATGCACAGCCTGAAGTCCGGGAAGGGCCGGGAAGTCCTTGACCAGCTGAAGCGCTACGGCATCGTCCTGGAATTCCAGCTCTCGTCCAATGTGCGGCTGAACAATCTGAATTCACTGGACAATCACCCGCTGCGGCAGTATCTGCGCGAGGGAATCGCGTGTGTGCAGGGAACGGATGGTGCGGCGCTGTACGGGACGAATCCGATCGACGAACAACTGGCGCTGGAGAAGCTTCTCGGCCTGACTCATGCCGAAGAGCGGCAGATGAAGGAAGCGGAGACGAAGGTGATCCGAGAGAGCCGCGAGGCGTACTCCGCGAAGAAGCGGAAATTCGAGGAGATGCTCAGCGGGCGCGACATGGAAGAGGTATTCCTTGCGCGCATGGAGAAAGCGGAGGAGTCGGGAGGAGTGACACTGAAGCGAAATCACCGGCTCGATGCGACGACAGAGCTCAGAGAGCAGATCCGCGAGCTCCCGTGGGACCGGACGCCGGTCGTTCTCATGGGCGGCAGTTTCAACACCGAGAAGCGCACAACGCACATGACACGGGAGGGGACCGCGTTCATCGACCGGCTCCTTGCGCAGCTGAATCCGGATGAGGTGTTCTTCGCGGTGGGCGACAGGGTGAACGGATATGAGAAGTACCTGATCGAGCACAATACGCGGAACTTCCGGATTTTCGCGTTCGTTCCCTCGCTCATCACCCGGGCGCAGGAAAAGAAGCTGAAAAGCGCCGGCGTATTCATCCGCGTCTCAACGGAGAGCGAGAGCATGGGCCTGTACAAGAGCTTCAACTACGAGATCTTTGAGCGCAGGCCGTCCGTCGTCATCGGGCTTGACGGAAATTCAGCCGGGGCGAACCTGATGCAGGAGGCAAAAAACGGAAAAGGCAAAGCTGCCATCTGCATCTGGAGCCGCTGCGCGGCCCTCCGGGAGAAGGCCGCTTCGCTTGAAGGGTACGTTCAGTTTTTTGACCGGGAACACCCGCTATGCCTCACAGACCTTTCCGGTCAGGGATGAAAAAACGGGAAATACTTCCATAAATGGACGTGGAGGACATCTCCGGCGTCGTGATTCAGAAGAAAAACGGTTGAGAGAGGAGGCCAGGGTTACATGTTCTTTTCCAATATTGCAATCGCAGAAAAGTACAATTATCTTGACGAAAAATTCAAAGCGGCGTACAAATGGCTCAGAGAGACCGACATCAAGGCGCTTCCGGAAGGATCATACCCGATCCTGGGAGACAAGGTGATCGCCAATGTACAGGAGTACTCGACGGACGCGAAGGAGAATCATCTCTTTGAGAACCACAGGAAATTCTTTGACATCCAGTACATGGTTAGCGGCGAAGAGATGTTCGGCGTGTGCAAGACGGACGGCCTGAAGCTCAAAGAGAGCCACGAGGAAAATGACCTGTACTTTTACGAGGAGCCGGAAGCCAGCGGAGAGGTGTATCTTCAGGAAGGCGACATGATTGTCGTTGCTCCGGAGGATGCCCACAAGCCGAGATGCGCGGCGGGACACCCGATGGCTGTCAAGAAAGTTGTAGTTAAGGTAGCTGTCGACTGAACGCAGATGCGGACAGCCGATCCATCAATACGATTCTGATACTTCAGGGAGGAAGTACACTATGCAGACAGTTTATGATTTTGGAAACGGCATGAGGCTCATCGACCTTTCCAAGCTGGTTGATCCGGCAACGGAGACAAGAAGGTGCAAGCTGTATCGTTTCAATACCGGCGGCCCGATTCCGGACTTCCATACCAATGTAGACATCATGACGCATCTCGGCACCCATGCCGAGTGCCCGTATCATCACAATGACGACTGGCCGGATGTGACCGGGGTTCCGCTCACGACATTCATGGGCCGCGCCGTATATGTGAATTTTCACGACACTGTTAAGCCGAACGGTCACATCACGGCTGCAGATCTTGACCGCGAGGCAAAGAAGGTCAGGGAAGGCGATATTGTCATCATCGATTCCGACTACAAGCTGAATCCGTTCACACCGGACACGAACACCGAAAAGGATCACAGACTCTGCGTGAACGCGGAAACCGCCGAGTGGTTTAAGAACAAGAAGGTCAAGGCGGTAGGATTCGGCGACGGCGTCTCCATCGAGAACAGCAATGAGGACGTAAAGCCGTTCCACGACATTCTTCTTGCCGAGAACATTATCTTCATCGAAGTGCTGAAGAACCTCGAGGAGCTGAAGCAGGATGTATTCTTCATGTCCTTTGCTCCGCTGCCGATCAAGGGACTGGATTCCAGCCCGGTTCACGCATATGCGATTGAAGGAATCAAGGAATTCTCTGAATAAAGAATCCTGTGCATTCCCGGAAGCTCCCGCTTCCGGGAATTTCCTGTATGCCAGAATAACAGAAAGAAAATATAATGAAAATCGCGGTAATTGGCGCGGGAGCGATGGGCTCTATCTATGGCGGCCATCTCTCTCTTCACAATGACGTCTATCTTATCGATACCAATCCGAAGGTCGTTGAGACCATCAATAAAAAAGGACTGAAGCTTCAGGAAAACGGGACGGACAATCTCTATCACCCGAAAGCCCTGACGAAGTCAGAGGGGATCGACAGTGTGGATCTGATCATTCTCTTTGTCAAAGCCCTGTATTCAAGAGCGGCGCTGTCGGGCAATAAGAATCTAATCGGAAAGAACACCTATGTCTTGACGCTTCAGAACGGATCCGGACATGAGGACATCCTCTCGGAGTTCGTCCCGGAGGATCACATCATCATCGGTACGACCGAGGACAACGGAGCGGTTCTGGACTACGGCTACGTCCGCCACGGCGGCGTGGGCAACACCAACGTCGGCATGCTGGTGGAAGACAAGGAAGGATTCCTTCCGAGGCTGAAGGAATCATTTGACAGCTGTGGGTTCAAAACGCACATCCAGCCGAAGATTCAGCAGCTGATCTGGGACAAGCTTTTCACCAATGTATCCCTGAGCGCCGTCACGGCTATTCTGCAGTGCAATATGGGCTACATCGCGGCGGATGAATACGCCTGGAAGCTCACGAGAGCACTCCTTCACGAGGCGGTTGAGGTGGCGCACGCGCTCGGCCTCTCGGCAGATGAAGAGGAGCTCGCCGGGAAGATCCGCAGGACATCGGAGATGTCCCCGAACGGCGTGACATCTATCTGCGCGGATATCCGCGCCGGGAGAAAGACAGAGGTCGATACGATCAGCGGATCGGTCGTCCGCGCTGCAAAGAAGGCAGGCGTGGCGGTTCCGGTATCGGAATTCGCAGTGAATACAATTCATGCTCTTGAGGGAAGACCGAAGGAATAAAGAGAGGAGAGGGCATGAAAAAGATCAAAGCTGTACAGGTCGTAAAGCCTGGCGAGCTTAAGATTGTCGAGATGGATATGCCGCACATTGTTTTCCGGGGCGTTTTTGCCCATTTTTCTCATTTTGTCTACTTCTGACATACTGTGCGTGGCAGGATGGCATCTGTATCCGGCAGGCGAACGATCATGAGAGATTTCCGCAGATGCAGAAAACATGCGGGATCTGGGGAAAATCTTCAGGCAGTCGGAAGAAACCAGACGGGGCTTCTGAGTTTCCATCATTTTGTAACATATAGGATATAAAAGAAATATTATCAGGTTGACGGAAGAGTTAATAGCCGGTAAAATTGTAAAGGTTTGTAAACAAGGGAGTTTACGTTATCGGTATAGACTGACAGGGTGATGGACATTTCGATGCAATGGTGATCTGATCGCCATTGCGCTTTTTAATTTCAGCGCTTTATCACAGTACACTACTGAAATTTTCGGGCAGCCATGATATGGAAGCCGTACACCGGTGACAGCTCACATCAATCACAGGCGGGGGGTAACAAACAAGTGGCAAAGTACATAATCAAACGAATTCTGCTTGCACTGGTCACCATGTTCCTGATCTGCTTTATAACCTTCTTCGCAATGAACGCGATCCCGGGCGGTCCGTTCAACGGTGAGAAAGCAAAGTCGGAAGCGGTCATGCAGGTCCTGAACGAGCGGTATGGTCTGGACCAGCCGGTCGGCGTGCAGTTCGTGAACTATATGAAGAATATTCTGCACGGGTATTTCGGCGTTTCTTTGAAAAGCGGGCGCGACATCTCCAGTATAATCAGCAGCCGTTTCGCGATTTCAGCCAAGCTGGGACTGATGGCTGTCCTGCTGGCGCTGGTTGTCGGGGTTGTTCTTGGCGCGACAGCAGCGCTGAAACGGAACAAGTGGCAGGATCATGTGATCATCTTCTTTGTCACGCTGTTCACGGCGATGCCATCCTTCGTCATGGCGTCCTTTCTGCTCCTCATCTTCTGTATTCAGCTCAAGATTGTGCCGGTCTGGAGCACAGAGAATCCGAATTACATCCTCCCGATCATTGCGCTTTCGCTTTCACCGATGGCCAATATCACCCGTCTCACGAAGACGTCGATGCTTGACGCTCTCGGGCAGGACTATGTCAGGACCGCCAGAGCCAAGGGCGTTCATCCGCTGAAGGTGATCTTTGTTCACACTCTGCGCAATGCTCTGATTCCGGTAATCACCTATGTCGGGCCGCTAACGGCTTCGATTCTGACCGGATCCCTGGTCGTCGAGAGTATCTTCACCATCGGAGGTCTGGGATCTGCTTTCGTGGATTCCATCACCAACCGCGACTACACCATGATCATGGGTGTCACGATCTTTCTGGCAATCATCATGGTGCTTGTGAACCTGATCAGCGACCTGGTTTACAAGCTGGTTGACCCGCGTATCAAGTTCGACTGACAAGGAGGCCGACATATGGCAGCAAATTACGATATTCCCACTCCGAAGAAACGGCTTCTGAGTCTTCAGATCAATCCGGAGCTTTTTAAAAAAGCGACGGATGAGGAGAAAAAACAGCAGGATGTCATGGCGCAGTCCACGACGTTCTTCAAAGACGGCATGCGCCGCCTCATGAAGAATCCTCTGGCTGTCATCTCCATGCTCATTCTGGTGTTCGTCATTCTTGTGATGGCTTTTGCCCCGGCTGTCGTTCCCTACGGATATGATGAGATCATCACGGTGGAAGGCATGCGCGACAAGGAGGCGGCCAACCTGAAGCCCTTCGAGTACTCTCCGAAGGAGCAGGCGTACATGGAAAAGTACAACGTGCAGATCTTCCCGCACATCATGGGGACAGACGAGCTGTGCCGCGACTATTTCATCCGCGTCGTGTACGGCACACGGGTTTCATTTTTTGTCGGGATTTTTGCGAGTCTGATGGTGCTTGTCATCGGTACGATATACGGCGCGATTGCCGGGTACGCCGGGGGCAGGACGGATCTGATCATGATGCGAATCGTCGACATCATATATTCTCTCCCGGATGTTCTGATCATCATTCTGCTGGCAGTCGTGCTGCGCGAGACGCTGGATGTCTCGAAGATTCCGCTTCTGGGAGCTCTCGGGTCCAACATGATTTCTATGTTCATCGTCTTCGGACTGCTCTACTGGGTCGGCATGGCGAGACTTGTCCGCGGGCAGGTGCTGCAGACCAAGGAGAATGAGTACGTCCTCGCGGCAAGATCCATGGGGGCATCGTCCGGCCGAATCATCCGCAGGCACATTCTGCCGAACTGCCTTTCCGTCATCATCATAACCACGGCGCAGGAGATCCCGACCGCGATCTTCACGGAGTCTTATCTCTCCTTTATCGGTCTGGGTGTGTCGCTCCCTCGCCCGTCCCTCGGGTCTCTAGCCAATGCGGCCCGCTCCGGCATGCAGTCATATCCGTGGAAGCTTGTCTTTCCGGCGGCCGCGATCGTTCTGATCGTTCTAGCCTTCAACCTGATCGGCGATGCCATGCGGGATGCGTTTGACCCGAAGCTTAGAAAGTGAGGTGCCGGGATGCACACAGAAACAGATGAAGAAATCGGCCGTGTTTCCGAGAAGAAAGATCTGGAGCAGGCTGTCCGGGAAAAAGTCCTGAAAAATGAAGAAGATGTCGTGCTTTCCGTCCGGGATCTCCACACCACGTTTCACACGGATTCGGGTGAGGTTCACGTCGTGAATGGCGTATCCTTTAATCTGACCCGCGGGAAGATCCTCGGCGTGGTCGGAGAGTCCGGATCCGGTAAATCCGTGACGGCGTATTCCATCATGCAGATCCTGGCTGAGAACGGGCGTGTGACGGGCGGACAGATTCTCTACAAAGGCGAGGACATCCTCAAGTACAATAAGAAGCAGATGGATTCCTTCCGCGGCGAAAAATGCTCCATCATCTTCCAGGATCCGATGACATCCTTAAACCCTACTTATACAATCGGACATCAGCTTATGG
>DGVL01000105.1 GCA_002394965.1 Lachnospira sp. UBA4285 | reverse complement strand
CCGACGGCCTGGGCTTACGGCCTGACAAGCATTGCGCTGGCGGTGATCGTCGGCCGCGGCCTGAAAAATCACGCCATGGACACCTTTCTGGGGGCGATGTCTGTCGCCGGACAGGCGACGGTCCTGGCTATTCTGGTCTCCGTGCCGCTGAACCTGCTGCTGAATCACGGCCTGACCGGCAACCGCTTCGGGGACGCGGTGTTTTCCGTTCTGGAAGGACGCCGGCTTCCGCCGGTCCTGTGCTCCCTGATCGGGCAGGCTTATGTGGACTTCCTGGATAAGCTGCTGACGGTTTTCGCCCTGTTTCTGCTGCTTCGCGTGCTGAAGCTTCGGGGCAGGAGCCTGCACCTGCACTGGCATCACGGGCGGGGGTCGAATACCCTGAGCGTCCTGCTCGCCCTCGGCCTGCTTTTCTCTCTTTCCGGCGGCGCGGTCGAGGCGGCTCACGACGGCTATGACAGCTATGTCCAGACCGTATACAGCAGCGGCAACGGCCTTCCCTGCGGAGAGGCGAACGACATTGCCCAGACAGCGGACGGCATCCTGTGGATTGGAACCTATGCCGGGCTTTATCGCTACAACGGATCGGAATTTCGCTGGATGGATCAGCTGGACACGGTCCGAAATGCCAACTGTCTGTATGTGGATGAGGAAGGGCGGCTCTGGATCGGAACAAACGACAACGGCCTTGCCATCGTCATCAACGAACAGCTTGTGAACGTCATCGACCAGGACAACGGCCTTCCCTCCAATTCCGTGCGCTCGATTGTCCGCGGCGCGGACGGCTACTACTATGTCGGGACCTCCGACGCGCTTGTCGTTCTGACCCTGAACAGCGGGATGCGAAAAGTAAGTACCCTGTCCGAGATGAACTATACCATCTGTTCCTCGGCGGACAGCCGCGGCAATGTGGCCGCGGTGACCCAGGACGGCCGCCTGTTTCTGCTGCACGGGGGAGAAATCCTATCTTCACTTCGCCGGACGGACGGAGAAATCTTCAAATGCTGCGGCTTTGACCGGTCGGGCCGCCTGGTGGCCGGTACCCGCGGCAACCGACTGCTTTTTTACAGTATCTCCGGCGACGACTTTGCCCTGATCCGGGAAATCCGCTGTGACGGGCTCTCGGGCATCAACAATCTGTATTTTACAAACAGAGGGGAAATGCTCATCTCCGCCGACAACGGCATTGCCATGCTGGACAGCCAGGGGAGCTATCACCGCATCAACACGAACGAGTTTAACAACTCCATTGACAACATGCTGATGGACTATCAGGGAAACCTGTGGTTTACCTCCTCCCGGCTCGGCCTGCTGCGCCTGGCGGAATCCTCCTTCCGTGATATCTACTTCACGCTCGGCATGGAGAACCGGGTGGTCAACGCGGCGGAATCCTGGCAGGGAAAGCTGTATTTCGGCACGGACAGCGGCCTGGATGTGGTGAACGGGGCCTGTACGGCCGCGGTGAAGGATGAGCTGAGCGAGCGGCTGGAAGGGCTTCGCGTCCGCTGCCTGCTCCGGGATTCGCGGAACCACCTCTGGATCTGCACCTACGGCCGGGGGCTGATGGAGGCGGATGAAAGCGGCGAGCTTCGCGTCTACGGAAGCGCGGAGGGCGCGGGAGACCGCAGCCGCGTTGTGACGGAGCTCTCCGACGGGCGGATTGCCGTCGGAAGCGACAGCGGCATCAGCTTCATCCGGGACGGCGCGGTCGAACAGACCGTCGGCCATGCGGACGGACTCATCAATTCCATGATTCTCACCATCACGGAGCTGCCCGACGGAACGGTCCTTGCCGGAACCGACGGAGACGGCATTGCGGTCATCCGGGACGGCGCCGTCGAGCGGATGGTGACGCGAAAAGACGGGCTCAGCTCGGAGGTCATTCTGCGTTCGGTCGCGGATCCGAAAAACGAGGGCGTCTTTCTCGTGACAAGCAACGGCCTCTGTTTTATGAATCCGGACTATTCGGTCCGGCAGCTTGACCGCTTCCCCTACTTCAACAACTATGACATCTGGGCGAGGGATGAAGAGACGCTCTTTGTCATGTCCAGCGCCGGCCTCTATGTAACGGACCGCGACGAGCTCCTCTCGGAAGAGGGGGAGCTCAGGTGCATGCTGCTGGATGCCAGGCGGGGCCTGAACGGCTCTCTCACGGCCAACTCCTGGCCCTGCTGTGACGAAGCGGGGAATCTCTTCCTCCCCTGCGACACCGGCGTGTTTTCCATCAATGTCCGGGACTATGACGCGTCGGTGTCCCCCTACCGGCTGGCGGTTCCGAAATACCGGCTGGACAGCATGGAGTTTCGCACCGACCGGAGCAGGGCCATCGAAGTGGGCGAAGGGATCAGCCGGATCGAACTCCTTCCCGAGGTTGTCAACTATTCCGTCCAGACGCTGCCAGTGGGCTATTTTCTGGAGGGCTTTGACACGGACTGGACCGTTACCGCTCCGGCGAACCTGAACTCCATCGTCTATACCAACCTTCCGGCGGGGTCCTATACCCTGCATCTGGCGGTCTTTGACAACGAGCGCAGCAGCATTCTGACCGAGCGGAACTTCTCCCTGACAAAAACCGAGAATTTCCACGAAACCCTCGGCTTCCGGCTGTACTTCTTCGGCGTCATCCTTCTTGCGGCGGTCACCTGCACCTCGCTGGTCGGCATGAGCCGTTATGATTCCATGCGAAGGAAGGCTGAGATGGGAAACCAGACCATCATCGCCATCGCCAAGACCGTGGATGCGAAGGACCAGCGGACCAGCGAGCATTCCGAACGCGTTTCCCAGTATGCGGTCATGATCGCACGGGAGCTTGGCTGGAACGACCGGGAATGTGAAAACCTCAGGAAAGCGGCAAAGATGCACGACATCGGGAAAATCGGCGTCCCGGACAGCATCCTGAACAAGCCCGCCAGGCTGACGGACGAGGAATACGGGGTGATGAAGTCCCATACCACCCGGGGCGGTGAAATCCTCAAGGGGGTAACCCTGATCCCCCATGTGGTGGAGGGCGCGCTTTATCATCACGAGCACTGGGACGGAAGCGGATATCCGAAAGGCCTGAAGGGAGAGGAGATCCCGCCCTTTGCCCGCATCATCGGCGTGGCGGACGCTTTCGACGCCATGACGGCCAACCGCATCTACCGAAAGAAGCTGGACCTCGACTATGTGATCGGAGAGCTCAAAAAGGGCCGGGGGACCCAGTTTGATCCGCAGGCGGCGGATATCCTGCTGAAACTGCTGGAGAACGGAACCATCGACCTCTGCAAACTGTACGGCCTGACACCGGAAGAAGCGGGAGCGCAGCTACAAAACGATTCTCCGGCGGACGCGGCAGAACGGGAAGCGAAAGCCCGGGCGGCAGCGGAGCAGGAAGCAGAGAACGGCAAACCCGCTGAGAAAAAGGAGGGACAGTCATGAAACGGCACTATCTTTCCACGGCCCTGAGCTGTCTTCTGATTCTGGCGCTGGCCTTCGGCGTGAATGCCGTTTACCGGTCCGGCCGGATCCGGGGAAGCATCCGGATCGGCTTCCTCTTTGAAAACGACGAGGCGACGCCCTACACCTATAATTTCTCTCTGGCCCGGGACGCGCTGG
>DGVL01000174.1 GCA_002394965.1 Lachnospira sp. UBA4285 | reverse complement strand
TCTTCATGGACGGCGGCGTCATCGTCGAGGAGGGGAAGCCTGAGGATGTCATCGATCACCCGGGCAACGCCCGCACACAGGAATTTTTGCGGAAACTTTCCTGAGGAGGACTGCAGTATGAAGCTTTTCGTGTACAGTATGAGGCCATATGATGAGGCGCCGATCTTTAAAAGACTCTGCGCCGGATACAATGTGGAATTTTCTTCGACAGAGCAGACACCCTGCCTGGAAAATGTTAAAATGGCAGAAGGATATGATGTCGTGGATATCATCACGACGCCCATGACGGAGGAACTGCTGAGAGCGTTCCGGGACGCAGGCGTAAAGTGCATAGCGACCCGTACGATCGGCTACGACCACATCGATCTTGCAGCTGCGCGGAAATTGGGGCTGGGAGTCGTCCATGTGACGTATTCGCCGTCGACGGTGGCGGACTATGCGATCATGATGATGCTGATCGGGCTGCGCCGGCTGCCCTTTATCATGAAGAAGGCGGACGCGCAGGATTTCACCCTGAAGGGAAGTATCGGACGGGAGATCGAGGACTGCACGGTGGGCGTCATCGGCACCGGCCGGATCGGCAAGACGGTGATCCGGCACCTGGCAGGATTTGGCTGCCGGATTCTGGCGTATGATGTATACCCGGACGAGAAGGCCGGGCTGCAGTATGTGAGCCTTGACCGGCTTCTGCAGGAGAGCGACGTGATCACACTGCATGCGCCGGGGATGGATGAGACGTGGCACATGATCGGAGAGAAGCAGTTCGCCCGGATGAAGGACGGGGTGGTCCTCATCAACTGCGCGCGGGGATCTCTCATCGATTCGGATGCGCTCAGGCACGCGCTGGATGAGGGCAAAGTCGGCTTCGCAGGACTGGACGTCGTCGAGCATGAGGAAGGACTGTACTATTTCAACCGCATGGGCGAACCGCTCAAGAACCCGGAGTTAGCACTCCTGAAATCCTATCCGAACGTGCTCATCACGCCGCACACGGCGTTCTACACGGAGCGGGCGGTGTCGGATATGGCGGAAAACTCCATAACGGCAGCGATGGATTTCATGGAAGGCAGGAAGAATCCATTTATTGTCAGCTGAGCAGCAGAGACGTTAATGAAACGGACAGACAGGATAAATCGCCTGGAAAGGAGAACGGCAAGGTGACGGAAAAAGGGAAACCCGGAATCCGGGATGTGGCGGAGGCCGCCGGTGTATCGCTTTCATCGGTCTCCCGGTATCTCAACAACGGATATGTGAGTGAAGAGAAGCGGGAGAAGATCCGCCGGGCGATCGAGGAGACCGGATACACGGCCGAACGGCAGATCGTCTCCAGCCATGGCAGGAAGACCGGGCTCATCGGGGTGATTGTTCCGAGGCTGCGCTCGGAGACGATTGCGAGTGTGGTGGACGGCATACAGTCGGTGCTCAGTGAACAGGGGTACCAGATGCTTCTTGCCTGCACGGATAATGATGAGGCCAAAGAAGTGAGTTATATCGGGCTTTTCGGTGCCTACCCGGTTGACGGCATCATTCTGTCCGGAACCGTTCTCACGAAGATGCACCGGATCGCGATGAAGAAGACGAAGATCCCGATCGTCACGGTGGGGCAGCACTTTGAGAATACATGGTGCGTCTACCACGACGATGTGGAAGCGGGACGGCTTCTGACCGAAGACCTGATCCATGCAGGGTGCAGAAAGCCGGCTATGCTGGCGGTCCGCCAGGACGATGTCTCGGCAGGGGCAGACCGTCTGAAGGGATACCGGGAGGCGCTCTCGGCGGCCGGACTAAAATTTGATCCGGACTATGTCCGGGAGGTGCCGTTTACCACGGAGGGCGGATACGCCGCAGCCGGGGAACTGATGACGGACCATCCGGACATCGACGGATTTTTCTGCGCGACGGACTCCATCGCAATCGGAGCGATGCAAAGACTTACGGAACAGGGATACAGCATACCGCGCGATGTGAAGGTGTGCGGCGTAGGGCACAGCCGTCTGAGCCGCGTGGTCAGTCCGAAGCTGACGACGGCACATCTGTTCTACGGTCGCAGCGGCTCAGAGGCTGCCCGGATGCTGATCTCACTGATCGAAGGAAAAATACCGCCGGCGGAGCAGATAAAGCTTCCGGTCGAGCTGGTCAAGGATCAGACGACGGCGTCTGACCAGGAGGGCAGGTGAAGGGCATGGATTATGCAAAATCCGCACACGAAGTCCTTGCGAACATAGGCGGAAGGGAGAATCTCGTCTCCGCCGCGCACTGCGCCACGAGGCTGCGCCTTGTGGTGGCGGACAACAGCAAGGTCGACAAGAAGAAGGTGGAGGCTGTCGACGGCGTCAAGGGCGTGTTCGAAGCTTCCGGCCAGCTGCAGGTCATCTTCGGGACCGGCACGGTCAACAAGGTGTTCGATGAATTCATCAAAGAAGCCGGAATCGAGGCCGGCACGAAGGATGACGTCAAGGCGGCGGCGGCGCAGAAGCAGAACTTCTTCCTGCGGCTGGTGAAGACGCTGGGCGATGTGTTCGTCCCGATCATTCCGGCCATCGTGGCATCCGGCCTGATGATGGGGCTTGTGGAAGGCATCGGCAAGGCCGTTCCGGCGTTCCAGACGACCGACATCTACGCGATGCTGGATATGTTCGCCAATGCCGCGTTCACATTCCTGCCGATTCTGATCGCCGTGTCGGCGGCCAAAGTATTCGGCGCCAACATCTTCCTCGGCGCCGTGATCGGCATGATCATGGTTCACCCGAACCTGACCAACGCGTGGTCGGCGGCTGATGCCATTGCAAACGGCACGATGAAGACCTGGAGTATCTTCGGGCTGTACAGCGTGAATCAGGTCGGCTATCAGGGACATGTGATCCCGGTTGTCATCGCCGTGTTCGTGCTGGCTTCCATCGAGAAGCGGCTGCACAAAGTCGTCCCAGAGATGATCGACCTGTTCGTGACGCCGCTGGTGTCCGTCATGGTGACCGGTTTCCTGACGATCGCCGTCATCGGGCCGATCTTCGGGCAGCTGGAGACCTGGGTGCTCGCCGGCGTGCAGTGGCTCATCACGATTCCCTTCGGACTCGGCGCGATGGTTGTCGGCGCGATCTACGCCGTCACGGTTGTCGCCGGTCTGCACCACATGTACAACGCGATTGAGGCGGAGATGATCTCCGCGAGCGGGCGCAACATCTGGATGCCGATCGCGACTGCCGCCAATGTGGCGCAGGGCGGTGCGGCGCTTGCCATCGCTCTCAAGACGAGAAACAAAAAGATCAAGGAGATGGCGCTCCCGGCGTCCCTGTCCGCATTCCTGGGGATCACCGAGCCGGCCATCTTCGGCGTCAATGTGCGCTACCGCAGACCGTTCATCGCCGGCATGATCGGAGGCGCCGCCGGCGCCATGGCCGGCTCCATCACCGGCGTATACGCGACGGCATACGGCATCACCGGACTATTTGGCTTCCTGATTACCACGGAGACGATCGCGGGATATGCGCTGGACATGGGGGTCGCATTTGCCGTGTCTTTCGCAGTCTCCTGGGCGCTGGGACTCAAGCCGGAGGATGAGGATCCGGACAGCGCGGCCGCTGCGGCAGGCCGGGCGGCTGAGGCGGCAGAGGTAAATCCGACACCGGCTGTCGTGCAGGATGAGCATTTCACCGAAGTGATCCCGTCCCCGATGAGCGGAACCGTGATCCCGGTCACCGAGGCTCCGGACGAGACATTCGCATCGGAGGCGCTCGGCAAGGGAATCGCCGTGAATCCGACGGACGGCACGGTGCGGGCCCCGTTTGACGGCTCGGTTCTGATGCTTTTTGACTCCGGACACGCGATCGCGATCCGGTCGGACCTGGGCGCGGAAGTCCTGATCCATGTCGGACTGGACACAGTAGGGCTCGGCGGGAAGCCGTTCGCCTACAAAGTGGAAGACCAGGCGCACTTCAAGAAGGGCGATGTGCTGATGACAGCCGACCTTGCGCAGATTCAGGCGGCCGGTCTGAAGACCGTGACGCCGATGGTAGTGACCAATGTGGATGATTTCAAAGACGTCCGCGTGGAGAACGGCAGCATTGTGGTGGAGAAATGATGATAACCGACAGCAGATGGAATCCTAAGTTTCACATCTTTCCGCAGGATGGCGGCTGGGTCAATGACCCGAACGGACTGTGCCAGACAGACGGCGTGTATCACGCGTTTTACCAGTACAGGCCGGACGCGGCTGACGGCAGCGGCAGAGTCTTCTGGGGACACAGCGTCTCGCAGGACCTTGTCCACTGGGAGTTCAAGGGCGCCCCTATCGCTCCGGACACTGATCTGGACCGGGACGGGGCGTATTCAGGATCGGCGCTCGTCGAAGACGGCGTGATGAAACTGTATTACACCGGCAACGTGAAACTGCCGGGGGACTACGACTACACGAAGGCCGGACGGTTCTCCAACACGATCCTCGTGGAGAGCCGCGACGGCGGCAGCTCTTTTACCCCGAAGAAGGTAGTCATGACCAATGCCGACTATCCGGCAGACATCAGCTGTCACATCCGGGACCCGAAGGTCTGGAAGGAGGGCGGAAAGTACTACATGGTGCTCGGCGCCCGCACGAAGGCGGACAAGGGCGAGGTGATCTGTTTCTCGTCCGAAGATGCCACGCACTGGAAGACGGAAAAAATTCTCACCACGGACGAACCGTTCGGCTATATGTGGGAGTGCCCGGATCTCTTCGCGCTGGGCGGAGAGAAGTTTCTTTCCGTCTGCCCGCAGGGAGTCAAGCCGGATGGCATTCTGTACAATAACATCTACCAGTCCGGGTACTTCACGCTTCAGGACGGGAGACTGCAGGACTTCACGGAGTGGGACAGAGGCTTTGACTTCTACGCCCCGCAGAGCTTTGAAGACGAGCAGGGCCGCCGCCTTCTGATCGGCTGGATGGGGATGTCCGACAGCCCGTTCCCGAATCCGTCCACCAGGGTGGGCTGGCAGCATATGCTGACCCTGCCCCGCGTGCTGGAGACCTACGAGAAGGACGGAAAGATCCGGATTGCGCAGCGGCTCATTCCGGAGATCGGTCTGCTGCACGGCGCGCCGGAAGAGATCCGGCCGGGGACGGACAGCCGGCCGCACAGCTGCTTCCACGCAGAGCTGGTGAACCGCGGCGGCGACTTCTCCGTGCGCTTTGGCGATATGGAGCTGCACTACTCGGAGGCGCAGGGCCGCATGGCGCTGCTCTTCACCAGCTGGAGCGGCAGCCTCGGCGCGGGCCGGTCGGGAAGACGCGCCATCGTGGGGAATGCGAGGAAGCTTGACATCGTGATCGACGTCTCTTCGGCGGAGATCTTTGTCAATGACGGCGAGGAAGTCTTCACCACCAGGATCTATCCGGAGGGTGCGCTGCCGCTTCACACCTACGGCAAGGGCCTCTCCGGGCGCATCTATGAGCTGAATGTGTGATGCGCGAGGTGTAATATAATAAAGACAGGCGGGAACGCTTCGGCGCTCCCGCAATTTCATATACGGGAAAACAGGAAAAGGAGAAGAGCATAATGATAAAGATGGAGCGCACAGCCGTCATGAACTTCGAGAACGCGATGCGGGGAGCCAGAAATCCGCTGAACAGCTGGGCGAGAAGCGACAGCCATACGGATCCGGACGGCACATTTACCTTCGGGCCCAATGACCTGGATCTGGCGAAGCGGCTTGCGCGGGCCGGGAGCGACCACCGCAAGTTCATCCGCCAGATCTTCGTATCGGTTGACATCACGGCGCCGATCTACTGGTGGAAGGAATTTGATACCTACAAGATCGCGACGGTGGCTAATTCCACATCAACGATGCACAAGATCCACGCGAAGCCCTTTGAGCGGGACGACTTCTCCCACGACCACATGGACGAGAGAACACTTGCGATGCTGGACCGCGTGATCGCATGTCTTGAGGAGATCCGCGGGCAGTATGTGCAGACCAAAGACAAGCAGCTCTGGTACGACATGATCCAGCTGCTCCCGGAGAGCTACAATCAGATGCGCACGGTCACGATGAATTACGAGACGCTCGTGAACCAGTACTTCGCCAGACGAAATCACAAGCTGGAAGAGTGGCACGAGTACTGCCGCTGGGTGGAGAAGCTCCCGTACTTCCGGGAACTGTTCGTTGATGCAGAGACCGCATCGGCAGGCAAATGATCGCTGCTTCACGTGGAATCTGCCTGGTCCAGTTCCTCCGCTGTCGGCAGATGCGTCGCGCCGGTCTTTAAGCCCTGCATGTATTTGTGCATGGACTCGGCCACGACCTTGGAGTGGGCGACGGCCTCGACGACCGTGCGGGCTCCGGCCACGACATCGCCGGACGCGAAGATGCCGGGCACGGACGTGTGGCCTGTATCGTCGGCTTCCAGAAGCCCGCGGTCATTGGTGTGCAGGCCGCGCGTCGTGTTGACGAGACGGTTCTGCGGACCCTGGCTGATGGAGATAATCACGGAGTCGGACGGGAAGAACTTGTCGCTGTCCGGGATCTCCGCAAGCGTCCCGTCTTCCTGTTCCTCGACCTTCCGGAAGATCACACCGTCGTCCTGAATCTGGACGGGCTTCCAGTTGTACTCAAAATCAACGCCCTCGAGCTGCGCGTAGCTGAACTCATGGGCAGACGCGGCTATTTTTTTCGTGAGCGAGAAGCAGGTCAGGTGCCGCACGCCCTTGCGGATGGCGGTGCGGGCCACGTCCATGGCGGCATTACCGGCGCCGATGACGCTCACGCGGCTTCCGAGCTGATAGCTGTCCGGGTTGTTCAGGTAGTTGATCCCGAAGTGCACGTTGCCGAAGGTCTCGCCCTTGATGTGCAGGACGTTCGGTTTCCACACACCGGTCCCGATGAAGATCGAACTGTAGCCGTCCCGGAACAGATCACTGATGGTGATTGCCATCCCGATCGTCGTGTTGGGACGGATTTTTATGTTCTTCATCCGCAGGTGGCGGTACTCGAAGTCATCGAGGACCGATTTCGGCAGCCGGAATTCAGGTATGCCATAGCGCAGGACGCCACCGATCTTGTCCTTGCCCTCAAAGATGGTGACGTCATATCCGTAGCGCTGCAGAATGACGGCGATCGTAAGGCCTGCCGGGCCCGAGCCGATAATGGCGGCTCTCTGCCCGTTCTTGATGCTGGGGCCTTTGGTCATCTGATTGGCGTACGTCTCGGAGATGTAGTTTTCAATGACCGAGAAGTGCACGGGGGCGCCCTTGATGCCGCGCACGCAGTGCCCCTCGCACTGATTCTCGTGATTACAGATCAGCGAGCAGACGGTGGTGAGCGGATTGTTCTCAAAGAGCATCCATCCGGCTTCGTTCAGATTTCCCTCCCGAAGCAGCCGGATCGCATTCGGGATGTCCGTGTGGATCGGGCAGCCTTCCCGGCACCTCGGGTTTTTACACTGGAGACATCGGTCAGCTTCATCAAGTACATGCAGAGACATAGGGCAGGGTCCTTTCACAGAGGCGGTAAATTGACAAGAAAAATGTTCCGGAATCTGGCCACGAAATGCATATCGGCTGTTATTATTATAGTTTCAGGGGGAGATGTTGACAAGTAAGATGGGAAATGATATATATTTCAATAAGTGGTTGAAATAGCGTATTTATGCGATTAAGGAGAGTTTTTACAACATGAACAAGACGGAGCTTACGGCGGAATTGCCGCGAAAACAAAACTCACCAAAAAGGACTGCGAGAGCTTTCTGAATGCATTCTCAGAGGTTGTCACCGATGCCCTTGTAAAGGGCGAGAAGGTTCAGATGATCGGATTCGGTTCATTTGAAGTGATCGACAGATCCGAGAGGACCGGCAAGAACCCGCAGACCGGAAAGACCATCACCATTGCGGCCGTGAAGGCACCGAAGTTCAGACCTGGCAAGGCACTGAAGGATGCTGTCAACGCCTGAACCCCAGGCGGGCAGCCACAACAAAAGAGACGTGAAGAAGAAGGGACTGCTGATCGCAGATGCGCAGCAGTCCTTTTCGCTTTATGGTTAAAAAGGAGAAGAATATGCGCCTCGACAAATACCTGAAAGTATCCCGCCTCATCAAGAGACGGACCGTGGCCAATGAAGCCTGCGACGCCGGCCGGGTCACGATCAACGGCCGCACGGCCAGGGCGTCCGCGGAAGTGAAGGCGGGCGACGTGCTGGAGATTCAGTTCGGGAACCGGGACGTGAAAGTGCGCGTCAAGGATGTTAAAGAAACAATTCACAAAGAAGACGCAGGCGAGATGTTCGAATATATATAAATTGTGTTATGATGTCTGTACAGAAAAGGCAGACCGGTTCGGACCCGGCACGTGCCGGGTCTGTCATTCACCGCGCATGAGAAGGAAAGGAGGCATCCGTTGGCACACGGCAAGTATATTACGGCGAAAACCAGAGAGAAAAGACAGCGCCGCAAAAAGCGGACCATCAAGATCGGCGCCGTCACGGCGGCTGCCGCAATCGTTCTTCTGGCTGTCATTCTGATTGCAAACGGATTGTCGCTTCGCAGGAAAAACCAGCAGTATGAGGCGCAGATCCAGAGCCTGAACGCGCAGGTCGCCGCTCAGGAGGAGCGCCAGGAAGCTCTCACGGCCAGGGAAGCGTACATGCAGACGCAGGACTACGTGGAGGAAATCGCGCAGGAAAAGTTCGGACTCGTGTATCCGGATGAGATTCTTTTCCGCGCTGCCAGCAGACAATGAGCAGGACAAACGGAGAGGAAAGTCCCGGGAAGAGACAGGAGCAGATCCTTGCGAGAGTTCGGGACTTCTGCAGAGAAAATGATCTGTTCGGGGGCTGCCGGACAGTCACCGCCGGGGTATCGGGCGGGGCTGACTCGGTATGCCTCCTGTTTATTTTGCGCCGACTCTTCGCGCAGATGCCGCCCGGGAAGGCACCCCGCCTGATCGCGGTGCACGTGCACCATCAGATCCGCGGGGCACAGGCCGACGCGGATGCTGCGTTCACGCGGGATCTGTGCGAGAGGCTCGGGGTGACATTTGTCCTGAAGATGGTGGATGCGCCCGCAGAGGCCAGGCGGGAGAAGGTGTCGCTGGAGGAGGCGGCCAGGAATCTGCGCTACAGAGCACTTCGAGAGGTGGCCTGCGGGGCACGGATTGCGGTCGCGCACACGGCGACGGATCAGGCGGAGACGGTGCTGTTCCGGCTCGCGCGGGGCACCGGGGTAAATGGCCTGGCCGGAATGAACCCGAAGGCAGGCGACATCGTGAGGCCGCTCCTCTGCCTGACAAGGCAGGACACCGAGGCGTTCCTCGCGGCACAGGGGCAGCCGTACGTGACGGACAGCACGAATTTCGGGCATGACAACGCGCGGGCTATCCTGCGCGCCGATGTGATGCCGGGACTTGAACAGATCAATGCGCAGGCAGTCCGGCACATCGCGGACGCCGCGCGGCAGCTGTCCGAAGCAGGAGAACTGCTACGGGAGCAGAGCGAGGCGCTGCTCGATGCGGCAGTGGCGGCGGCGCGGGGGCCGCAGACAGGAGGGCTTCAGGCACAGCCGGGAACACCCGGGACAATGGTGCTTGCCATCCCGACGCTTGTCAAGGCGCCGCCGCTCCTTGCCAGACAGGCACTCCTGACGGCGCTTGTGCGGGTGGCCGGGCATGAGAGAGATATCGGCGCCGCCCACGTCAGGGCGGTGATGGAACTTCTCGGGAACCAGACGGGGGCTGCGGCGATTCTTCCGTACGGCGTGCAGGCGAAAGTGAGCTACGGGAAGCTTTACATCGCACCGCGAAGCGCCAGAAAAGCGGCGGAGTGCCGGGAAGACAGGCAAAGTCCGGTGACACTGTCTCCTGCCCTTGACAGGCTTCCGGAGGGCGGCGGGGTGTCCCTGCGCTTCGGGCAATGGGAGGTCCGGGCAGACCTCTGCGCAAATTTTGACAGGCTTCAGGATAATGAGTACACGAAGTTCTTTGATTATGATAAAATGCAGGATGAATTAGTGCTCAGAAATCCGCAGAAAGGCGACTGTATGCGCACGGGAGCGGCATCGCGCGCGTCTCTTCAGAAAGTCCTGAAGGACCGGAAAGTCCCGAGGGAAAAACGAGACGGGCTGCTGCTTCTTGCTTCCGGAAACGAAATATACTGGGCCGTCGGTGTGCGGCGCAGTCAGGCGGCACTAATCAGTGCCGGTACAAAACGAGTTCTGCGTGTCACCGTGCGGGCGGCCGCAGAGTCCTGCGGGGAGGACCGGTGAGCCCGTGCCCGGGGCGGAAAGGGAATGAGATGGACAACAACATCTACAGCAACATCAGCGTGCTGATTGACGAAAAGACACTGAACAAGCGGATTCAGGAGCTCGGCGAGACGATCAGCCGGGACTACGAGGGCCACGAGCTGAAGCTGATCTGTATTCTGAAGGGATCGGTGCTGTTCATGAGCGAACTGGCCAAGCGCATCAGTGTGCCGGTTCTGTTTGACTTCATGCAGGTGTCGAGCTACGGGTCCGGGACGAGCAGCAGCGGCTCGGTGAAAATCCGCAAGGATCTGGATGATGACATTGCCGGGCAGGACGTGCTGATCGTGGAGGACATCATTGACTCCGGCAACACGCTGCATAAGCTGGTGCCGATCCTTCAGGACAGAAATCCGAAGTCCCTGAAGGTCGTGTCGCTTCTTGACAAGCCTGAGCGGCGGGAGGTTCCGTTTGAGGCCGACTACAGAGGCTTCGAGATACCGGATGAGTTCGTGGTCGGATTCGGACTGGACTATGACCAGAAGTAC
>DGVL01000116.1:2235-2796 GCA_002394965.1 Lachnospira sp. UBA4285 | reverse complement strand
GCGGAAAGTACTCCCTGTCCGGAATGATATAGGAGACGGTGCCCTTCTGTTCCTCCTCCAGACAGTCCTGTACGAAGTTGACAAATTCCTGTGCCAGCTCCTTCTGCTGCTGATTTCGATTCCAGACCAGGACATACTCGATCTGCCGCTCGCTGTCGACAATCACTTTCTTCACGACAAGATCACTGTCGTTGTAGGTCGTCATGGGATAGATGCAGATGCCGACGTTCTGCTCGGCCAGGGCGACGGCATCAATGTGACTGGAGAGCTCCCCGGCGATTATCGGCTCCACCCCGATCTCGCGGAACCAGGCCCGGACGCTCTCAATGCGGGAGCGGCGGCTGGGGATGAAGAGCGGCTGCCCGGCCAGTTCTTTCAGGGGAAGGAAATCTCCCTCCCTCTGTGCCAGAGGGTGACGGGTCGACATAAACGCGGTCCAGGGTTCTCGGGCAACGGGGATCCCGTCAAGCAGTTCCGTGTTATAGGGCGCGGCGATCAGGGCCAGGTCCGCCAGACCGTGATAGAGGCGGTCCAGTACATCGTCTCCGCTGCCGTTCCAGA
>DGVL01000116.1:0-2164 GCA_002394965.1 Lachnospira sp. UBA4285 | reverse complement strand
GACTGAAGGAGACCTGGGGAAACTCGAGACGGAAGCCGGAGATCCAGCGGGACAGAAGATAGGGAGCACGGCCCTCGACCAGGCCGATGTTCAGCTTGCCGGCGAGCCCTTCGAGAGAACGGACCTCTTCCCGGGTCTGCTCAGAGAGCTCCAGGAGCTGCTGGGCCCGGCGGTAGAGTACGGCCCCGGCATCGGTCAGGGTCAGGTGCCGCTTGCCTCGAATAAAGAGCAGCGTGCCCAGCTCTTCTTCCAGCGCTTTCATCTGGTTGGAGAGGGGAGGCTGGCTCATGTTGAGCTTTTCCGCCGCACGGGTGATGTTCAGTTCTTCCGCCACCGTGACGAAGTATCTGAGAGCACGCAGATCCATCTGAAAAACCTCCTTGTCCGATACAGTACACGGGAAGTATACTCGCGAAATGAATAAAAATCAAGAAATGGCGGATAAAATTCTCCGCTTTTGATCACTTGCCGCTGGCGCCGTAGTTGGAAAGCACGCGGGCAGACGGGTCATCCACCCGGCAGCCTTCCCAGTCGGGGTTGGGCATCCAGAAATCCGCGATCATATCCGCCTGGCCGGGGTAGTATTTTTCAAAAATATCCCGGTAAAGCAGGCTTTCCTTGGTGAAGGGCCTCCGGTAAGCGTATTTTTCACAGCCGCGGTGAAAGGCTTCGTCGCTGTAGAGGTCTTCGGCGTATGCCTTGAGATCATCCACCATGGAATGGCCGACGGCGTCCGAGAAGGCTGCTTTCTGACGCCATAGGATCTCGGGAGGGAGAATGTCATCCTTTTCAAATGCATGACGGAGGAGATATTTTCCCATCCGGTAGCGGTTGAGCTTCAGCTCCGGATCAATCTGCATCACATAGCGGACAAAGTCGAGATCGCCGAAGGGAACGCGGGCCTCCAGGGAGTTTACGGAGATACAGCGGTCGGCGCGCAGCACATCATACATGTGAAGCTCATCGATCCGCTTTTTGCTCTCCAGCTGGAAGGCTTCCGCCGACGGCGCAAAATCCGTATACTTGTAGCCGAAGAGTTCGTCAGAGATTTCGCCGGTCATCAGAACCCGGACGTCGGTGGTCTCATGGATGGCCTTGCAGCAGAGATACATGCCGAGACTGGCGCGGACGGTGGTGATGTCCCAGGTGCCCAGCAGACGGACGACCTCCTCCAGCGCAAAGAGCACCTCTTCTCTGCTCATGTGGAAGGCGGTATGCTCCGCCCCGATGTAGTCGGCGGCGATCCGGGCATACTTGAGGTCGATGGGGTCCAGATCCATCCCGATGGCGAAGGTGCGGATTTTCCGCCCCAGCAGTTTGGCCGAGATGGCACAGACCAGGCTGGAATCCAGCCCGCCCGAGAGCAGAAAGCCCAGCGGCGCATCGGCATCCAGACGTTTTTCGACGCCCGCAATCAGCTTTTCCCGGATGTTTCGGCAGACCGTCTCAAGATCATCCGGAAGAGGATCTTTCACCGTCGTGAGATCTGCGTATCGGACGAATTTTCCGTCGGCATAATAGTGGCCGGGAGGGAAGGGGAGAATCCGATCGCAGAGCCCGAGAAGGTTCTGCGCTTCACTGGCAAAGGCAATGCTGCCGTCCGGGAAATAGCCGTAATAGAGCGGCCGGATGCCGATGGGATCCCTGGCCGCAATGAGACGGTCGGTCTCTCCGTCATAGAGAATCAGGGCGAATTCCGCATCCAGGAGGGAGAACATCTCCAGCCCGTATTCCCGGTAAAGAGGCAGGAGCAGCTCGCAGTCGGAGTGGCTCTGAAACACGTAGCCCTGCGCCTCCAGCTGAAGCTTCTGCTTCCGCCAGCCGTAGAGCTCACCGTTGCACACCACCTTGTTCTTCCCCAGAGAGAAGGGCTGCATCCCCTCGTCATGCAGACCCATAATCGCAAGACGGTGGAAACAAAGGAGACCTTTGCCGGCAGGCTCGATCCGCGTATCGTCAGGTCCGCGGCTCCTGGTGCGGTCGAAATACGGCCGGATCTGATCGGCGGAATAGCGATCGGACAGAAAACCCATGACACAACACATAAAAAAGCACCTCCAGAAAAAATCGCAGCTTCCCGTCCCAATTCAAAAGGACGGACAGCTGCGTATCCGTGGTGCCACCTTTTTTGCCGCAGACGCGGCCGCTCTACAGGAGTCCAACA
>DGVL01000150.1 GCA_002394965.1 Lachnospira sp. UBA4285 | reverse complement strand
ACCGAGACCGAGACCGATCTTTTCGGTGAGCAGGCTGTTCTGTGCGGCGGCGTATGTGCCCTGATGCAGGCAGGTTTCGACACGCTTTGCGAGGCCGGATATGACCCGCGCAATGCATACTTCGAGTGCATCCACGAGATGAAGCTCATCGTAGATCTGATCTACCAGAGCGGCTTCGCCGGCATGCGTTATTCCATCTCCAACACGGCTGAATACGGCGACTATATCACCGGACCGAAGATCATCACCGAGGATACAAGAAAGGCTATGAAGAAGATTCTTTCCGACATCCAGGATGGAACTTTCGCCAAGGATTTCCTGCTTGACATGAGCCCGGCCGGCGGTCAGGTTCACTTCAAGATGCTTCGCCAGAAGGCTGCCGAGCATCCGTCGGAGAAGATCGGCGCCGAGATCAGAAAGCTGTATTCCTGGAGCGACGACGACAAGCTCATCAACAACTGATCGCGTAAGAGTTCGATTCAAGAAGAGCGGCTGTCCGGGGAGATTCCCGGGCGGCCGTTTTTTTAAGGGCTCGACGCCCGTGTAAAGTTTTGAACGCGTCTCTTGTTTTATCAGATGATTTCCTTTATTCTTTAAACGTTGGCGGCTTCAGACGGGGTTTGGGAAGGACCGCGGCAGTGATTGGAGGAATGATGGAAGAGGAAGAACAGAAAGAAAACAAAAGAGTACCGATTCGCCGGGACATGCGCAGATGGTATTCAAATCGAAGCAGATTGAGAACGGTCACGGCCATTGTGGCTGCGGCGGCCGTTGTGGTGGCTCTTGTCGGAGGCGTCAGCGCATACAGCCACCGGAAAGGCACTGCCGGGGATACGTCTGTGCCCGATGCTGTAAGCGCATCTTCCGGATCGGAAGGCTTTTCAGAAACGTCGGGTCCGGCAAAGACGACAGCTGCCGTGACGACGCAGTCCGGCGGCCGGCAGATTCACCGGGTCGAGATCACAGACAGCCTTCGCTCACTTGACAACACGTCGATCGGGACGGGAGCCAATCTCACCGACCGCGATGAGAACAACGTTCCGAACGGCTACAAGTATTACATGAGCAAGTATGGCACGAACTACAATGCCGTATGGCTGGCCGACACGAGCGAAAAGACAATCTACGTGACCTTTGACTGCGGATACGACATCGGAAATGCGGAAAAAATCCTGGACACACTGGACGCGCGGGGGATCCGGGGGACATTTTTCGTCACACAGGCATTCTTTGACTCCAAGCCGGATATTCTGCAGCGCATGATTACAGAGGGGCACACGGTCGGGAATCACACCATCAGTCATCCGTCCGCCGGTGAGCCGTCCTACTCGCTGGAAGAACAGGTGGAGGATGTCATGCCGCTTGAAGAAGAGGTGTATGATACGTACGGCTATGAGATGCGCTATTTCCGGTATCCGGAGGGACAGTTCTCCGAGCAGAGCCTGGCGCTTATGAACGCGATGGGCTTTGAATGTGTGTTCTGGAGCTTCGCCTACCACGACTGGGATACGGCAGCACAGCCGGACAAGGCTGAAGCCCTTCAGGAGATGGAGAATCAGCTTCACCCCGGGGCGATCTATCTGCTTCACGCTGTATCGGATACCAATACGGCAGTACTGGGTGATTTTCTTGACTACGCAAGAAGTCAGGGCTACAGCTTCGCCGCATTTGGAAACGACGCGCGCTACTGATCCTGTGGGGCGCAGATTAGCGCGCCATACGGCCGGGCATTCCGTTTTTCATGTTTCAAGTGCCGGGCGGATATGGTATAATACAGAAAATTATGCGGGGAGAAACAGATGGCACAGTACAGACGGGTTATTCTGAAGCTTTCCGGGGAAGCGCTGACCGGCGGCGGATCCGGATATGACAATGAACTTATCGGCAATATAGCGCTGCAGGTCAAGCAGATCCGGGACAGCGGCAGTTCTGTCGGAATTGTGATCGGCGGAGGCAATTACTGGAGAGGCAGAGCCAGCAGCGGCATCGACCGGACCAAGGCGGATCAGATTGGCATGCTGGCGACCGTGATGAACTGCATCTATGTGTCGGAAATATTCCGCAATCACGGCCTTTCAACGCGGATTCTGACGCCATTTGCCGTGGGTACGATGACGAGCCTGTTTTCAAAGGATCTTGCGCTTTCCTTGCTCGAGGCAGGGATAGTTGTGTTCTTTGCCGGCGGTACGGGGCATCCGTACTTCTCGACGGACACCGGAATTGCCCTGCGGGCGGCGGAACTTGACGCAGATGCAATTCTGCTTGCCAAGAATATTGACGGTGTGTACACGGCGGACCCGAAGATCGATCCGCAGGCCGAGCGGTACGATCAGATTTCCATCAAAGAAGTCGTCGAGAAGGAGCTGGGCGTTATCGACCTGACTGCCTCGGTGATGTGCATGGAGAATCACATCCCGCTGATGATCTTTGATCTGAAGGAAAAAAACAGTATTGTTAATGCGATGACAGGCCATTTAAACGGAACTCTCGTCACCGCCTGAAAGGACAGATATGAGCGACCTGAAAGAATATGAAGACAAGATGAAGAAATCCCACGAGGCGCTTCGGGAGGAACTCACTGCCATCCGCGCCGGACGCGCGAATCCGCACATTCTCGACAAGCTGACGGTTCTGTATTATGGTGCTCCGACACCGTTGCCGCAGGTTGCCAATGTCTCGGTTCCTGAGGCGAGAATGCTGCAGATTCAGCCGTGGGACCCGTCACTCATCAAGGAGATCATGAAGGCAATTCAGACTTCTGACATCGGAATCACGCCGGGGACAGACGGAAAGGTCGTTCGGCTTGTGTATCCTGAACTCACAGAGGACAGACGAAAAGAACTGGCAAAGGAAGTCAAGAAAAAGGGCGAGGACGCAAAGGTTGCCATCCGCAATATCCGCCGTGACGCCAACGACAGCTTCAAGAAAGAGAACAAGGCCGGAACGATCTCCGATGACGAGCTCTCCAATATGGAGGATAGTATTCAGAAGCTTACCGATTCGTATACAAAGAAGATCGATGACACAGTGAAGAACAAAATGACCGAAGTCATGACGTTGTGATGCCTGGTCAGGTATCTGATCCGTAGGGGTCCCTTAGTCTGCGGGACACTTACGGATTTTTTTGCAGTGAGGAACGCGATGGATATCAGAAATGAGAAGCTTGGGCTGGTAATCCCGTGCCATGTTGCCATCATCATGGACGGAAACGGCCGCTGGGCCAGGAAGCGCCATATGCCGCGCACGTACGGTCATGCAGCCGGGGCAGCCAATGTGAAATCGGTTGTCAGAATTGCTGACGACATAGGGATCCAGTACCTGACGATATACGCTTTTTCAACGGAGAACTGGAAGCGGTCTGCAGAAGAGGTTTCTGCCCTGATGACACTTCTGAAAAAGTATCTTCACGACTATATCGGCGAGTGCAATGAGAATAATGTCCGTTGCCGCATAATCGGGCGCAGGGACGGACTGAGAAAAGACCTTCTCGCAGAAATTGTGGCACTGGAAGAGGCGACAAAGACCAATACGGGCCTGCAGTTCACCATTGCCATCAATTACGGCGGCCGGGATGAGATTACCCGCGCAGTGCAGTCAATCGCGGCACAAGTGCGGGAAGGAAGGATTGAGCCGGACGCGATCACAGAGGAGACGATCAGCCGTCATCTGGACACGAGAGACCTTCCGGACCCGGATCTGCTCATCCGCACCAGCGGAGAGGAGCGGCTCAGCAATTACCTCCCCTGGCAGCTGGCATATACGGAATTTTATTTTACTGACGTGTTCTGGCCGGATTTCGGCAGGGATGCGCTGATTGAAGCTGTGAAGAAGTACAATCAGCGCGAGAGGCGCTTTGGCGGAGTGAAGTCCTGAAAGTGTGAAGGGAGAGACAGAACATGAAGAAAAGAATTGCCAGCGGCTGTGTACTGGGAGTTCTAATCGTGGCAGCACTGGTCTTCGGAGGCTGGTTCCTGTTTTTCTTCTGCCTGGTGTGTTCGGCTGTCGGGATGTTTGAGTTCTACCGTGCGGTGGATATGCGCAGGACGTCGCCTGCCGTGATCGGTTTTATAACGCTGATGGTTTATTATCTGAGCCTGCTGCAAGATGGCCTGCTGCTGCAGACAGCTGTTCTGTGCTGTGGATTTCTGGCGCAGATGATGGTGTATGTGGTGACATTTCCAAAGTACCGGACGGAACAGATATCGTATGCGTATTTCGGTCTTGTGTGGGCGGGCGTGATGATCTCGTACATATACCAGACGCGCAATCTTCCTGACGGGCAGTACACAGCCTGGCTGATTTTTGCCGGAAGCTGGATCAATGACACGTGTGCATACTTCTCGGGAAAGGCATTTGGAAAACACAAGATGACCGTCCGGCTCTCGCCGCACAAGACGATCGAAGGGGCTGTCGGAGGAATCATCGGCTCCGGCATCGCTTCGCTTGTCTTCGGATTCATCATGCACTCGCTCGGAATGCTGGACATCCCGGGACAGGGTATGATTTTCTTCATGACAGGTGCCATCGGTGCGGTGTTCGGAATATTCGGCGATCTCTCGGCATCTGCCATAAAGCGCAATCACGATATCAAGGATTACGGCCGGATCATTCCGGGACACGGCGGCATTCTGGACCGGTTTGACTCTGTCATTTTCACGGCACCGGCCGTATACTATACATTTCAGCTTCTGGTCATGCTCAAAGGCTGAGAACAGGACATGCGGCTTCATCTGTCAAATAAGGAGCGGATATGAAAAAAATTTCAATTCTGGGGTCTACCGGTTCCATCGGGACCCAGACGCTGGATGTGATCCGGCAGAGCCACGGTGAACTGCAGGCTGTCGCTCTGGCTGCCGGGCACAACATCAAAAAACTGGCCAGTCAGGCGCGGGAGTTTCACGCAGGTCTGGTGAGCATCGCGGACAAGTCGCTTGAGAGCGATCTCAAGGCGCTGCTCTCAGATACGGATGTAAAGGTTGTGAGCGGTGATGAAGGTCTGCTGGAAGCTGCCACATATGAGGATGCGGATACAGTACTGACAGCGGTCGTCGGCATGATGGGGATCCGGCCGACTATCGCCGCTATTCAGGCGGGCAAGGAGATCGCGCTGGCCAACAAGGAGACACTCGTCACAGCCGGACACATCATCACCAGACTCGCGAGGGAAAAAGGAATTACCATATATCCGGTGGATTCAGAGCACTCTGCGATCTTTCAGTCTCTTCACGGTGAATTTCACGATGAAGTCGAAAAAATTCTTCTCACCTGCTCAGGCGGTCCGTTCCGCGGCATGAAGCACGACGAACTGGTGCACGTAAAAGCGGCCGACGCACTCAGACATCCGAACTGGAACATGGGGCACAAGATCACGATTGATTCATCGACGCTGGTGAACAAGGGCCTTGAGGTCATGGAAGCGCAGTGGCTTTTTGACGTACCGGTCGGGAAGATTCAGGTCATCGTTCAGCCGCAGAGTATCATCCACTCCATGGTGCAGTTTCAGGACGGCGGGATCATAGGGCAGCTTGGAAGCCCTGACATGCGGCTTCCGATCGCCTATGCCCTGTACTTCCCGCACAGAAGGCCTCTGAATTCCAGGCGCGTGGATTTCTTTGAACTCGGGAAGATTACGTTTGAAAAGCCGGACATGGAGACATTCACAGGCCTGAAACTCGCTTTTCAGGCTTCTGAGGCAGGTGGCAATGTTCCGACAGCATTCAACGCCGCCAATGAATATGCCGTTGCCAGATTCTTAAGAGATGAGATCGGCTTTTTTGATATTCCGGCTATGATCGATGAGGCCATGCAGGCATGCACCTATGTAGCCGACCCTTCGGTGGAGGAAATTCTGGAGACGGAAGCGAAGACATATGAGCTTCTGCGCCGGAATCATGAGTAAATATTAAGGAAGATATATGATCATCAACATACTGCTGGCTGTAATCCTCATCAGTGTCCTGGTCATTGTCCACGAATTCGGGCATTTTCTCGCCGCACGGGCTAATGGTGTGGCGGTTCTGGAATTCGCGATCGGATTCGGACCGCATCTGTTCAGGCGCCGGCACGGCGACACGGATTACTGCATCAACGCGATTCCCTTCGGCGGCTACTGCATGATGCTCGGCGCGGATGACACAGAGGAAGATGGCCCGGGAGAACTGACTGGAGAAGAAGGAGAAGAAAATCTGAGCGACCGGGATCTTCACGCCCGGGAGCTGGTAAAAAAATACGGCAGTCACGCCAGACTGTCGGATAAATCCGTAGGCGTGCGCATCAGCATTGCACTGGCAGGACCGCTTTTTAATTTCCTTCTCGCCTTTGTCCTGGCTGTTCTGGTGATCGGAGGTGTCGGCGTAGACCGGCCTGTCATCGGCAATGTGACGGATGATTCCCCGGCCGCGGCGGCGGGCCTTCAATCCGGAGACACGATCAAAAGTGTAAATGGATATGCAGTCACATTCGCAAGGGATTATGACTTTTACGTCTCGTATCATGGTCAGCAGACACTTCTAATCCGCTATGAGAGAGATGGTGCTGCGTATGAGGCAGCTGTCACACCGCAGAAGATAGAGGAACAGGCTTACCGGATTGGAATTATGCTGCAGAGTGACGGCACGGTGAGCTCGGTCACGGAGGATGCATCAGCTGACAGGGCCGGTATCCGGTCCGGAGATATCATCCGCCAGGTGGGCGATACGAAAGTAGAGGACGGAAATTCTGCCGTGGAGGCGATTCGTGCAGCGGGCGGAAGTTCTGTCGCGGTCACGGTGGAGAGGAACGGTCAGACTCTGACGGTTTCGGTAACTCCGCAGCTTCAGACAAGTGTTGTGTATTACACCGGCATCACCGTTCCGGGAACCCGGCAGAAGGTCGGGGCGCTCCCGACGATTGGCGCCGCTGCGCAGGATGTCTGGTACTGGAGCAAGGCTGTCGTGCAGAGCGTCGGCATGATGTTCACAGGGCAGGTGACGGTCAACGATCTCTCCGGCCCCGTCGGGATTGTCCAGACTGTCAATGAGGTCGTTAATACAAGCCGCCCGGACGGCGTTTTTTATGTGGTTATGAACCTTCTGTTTTTCGCGGAGGCGATATCCGCGAACCTCGGGGTCATGAACCTGCTTCCGCTGCCAGGGCTTGACGGCGGAAAGATCCTGATTCTCATCATCGAGGCGATCCGCCGCCGGCCGATGAAAAAGGAGCACGAGGGAATGGTGCAGATGGCAGGAATGGTGTTTCTGTTTGCCCTGAGCATCTATGTGCTGTTTCACGACATAACAAGACTGTTCTGAGGAGATCTCCTTGATAGCAGGAGAGAAAGGGAGTCCATCGTTGAACCGGATCAGAAGAATATCCAGGGAAGTAGCCATAGGCAGTGTCAGGATCGGAGGAAACAACCCCATCGCCATCCAGTCCATGACCAATACAAGGACAGAGGATGTGAAGGCGACGGTCGACCAGATCATCCGACTTGAGAATGCCGGATGTCAGATCGTCCGCTGCACGGTTCCCACGCCGGAGGCGGCGCTGGCACTTAAGGAAATCAAAAAACAGATCCACATTCCACTCGTGGCAGACATTCACTTTGACTACCGGATGGCCATTGCCGCCATGGAGAACGGGGCAGACAAGATTCGCATCAACCCCGGAAATATCGGCGGCAGAGACCAGGTGAGGGCGGTCGTTTCCTGCGCAAAGGAGCGGAACATTCCGATCCGGGTGGGCGTAAACAGCGGGTCTCTTGAGAAGGATCTGGTCGAGAAGTACGGCGGAGTTACCGCCGAGGGACTGGTCGAGAGCGCGCTGGACAAAGTACACATGATCGAGGACATGGGATATGACAATCTCGTGATCTCCATCAAATCATCTGACGTGATGATGTGTGTCAGGGCGCACGAGCTGATTGCTGACAGGACCTATCACCCGCTTCATGTCGGAATAACCGAGGCGGGAACACTGTTTCGCGGCACGATAAAGTCATCTGTCGGACTCGCGCTGATTCTGGGACAGGGGATTGGCGACACGATCCGCGTCTCTCTGACAGACGATCCGGTGCGGGAAGTTGAGGCGGCGAAAGAAATCCTGCGCACGCTGGGGCTTGTGAAAAGCGGGATTGAAGTAGTGAGCTGCCCGACCTGCGGCCGGACACAGATTGATCTCATCGGACTGGCGAAGCAGGTGGAAGATCTTGTCAAGGACTATCAGGATCTGAATATCAAAGTAGCCGTCATGGGCTGTGTCGTTAATGGCCCCGGTGAAGCAAAAGAAGCGGATCTGGGAATCGCCGGCGGAAAAGGAAAGGGACTTGTAATGCGCCGCGGCAAAGTGATCGCCACACTTCCGGAAGACGAGCTGCTGCCGGCGCTCAAAAAAGAACTGGACAATTGGCAATGAGTTCTATGCTGTTTTTTGATGTTTTTCCACAGCTGAATGTCCCGCAGAATCTGCGGGAGATTCTGGCTGATGTCACTGTCACGAAAATCTCACAGACCACGACGCACACCAATGTGCTGATTTACACCATGAGCTCCCGCATCCTGCCAAAGCGCCAGCTCTTTGACATTGAAAAGCTGCTGAAAAAGCAGTATTTCCCGAAAGACGGACGCGTGAGAATCCTGGACCGCTACCACCTCTCGGATCAGTACACCCCCCGGTATATCGTGGATGAATACAAGGACAGCATTGATTTTGAGCTCCGTCAGTACTGGCCTCTTCTTTTTTCGCTCTATACAGCCTCTGACATAGATCTTTCCGGGAACGTCCTCACGATTCGTGTCCCAGGCGGCATGATCGCGGATTCCTACAAGGAATCGCTCCAACAGTACTTTGAACAGATATTCCGGGTGCGTTTCCATCGCCCGGTGCTGGTTGAGATGCGGGAAAAAACCGACAATCAGGAGGCGTTTCTTAAAGAAAAAGCCGCCAGAACCGATCGCCGGGTACGGGAGATCCAGAACCGGGCCGAGGCAGGGAACAAGAGACAGGAAGCCGCGCAGAAAAAGAATCAGGCACCTGGGAAGTCCGCTGATGCGCAGCGCGCGCCACAGCCCAAGGCTGCGCCGCCTGCTGCAAGGGGAAGTTACGGCGGGTACAGGCAGGGCGAAGAAAGCAGACAGAAGAAGTTCTACCACAGACCGGAGAACCCGGATGTGCTCTACGGGCGCGATTTTGATGATGATCCGGTTCCGATTTCTTCGATCGATACGGAGATGGGCCGCGTGACGATCGATGGCATGATCCGCAAGGTAGAAGAATTCCCGATTCGCGGGGAACGTGTGATTCTGACTTTCGACGTCACAGACTTCACGGACACGATTTCCTGCAAGATGTTTCTGCGCAATGAAGAACTGCCGGATGTGAAGGAATACATCAAAGAAGGCAGTTTCATTCTGCTGCGCGGTATCACACAGGTCGACACCTACGCGGGAGGCGACGTCACAATCACGCGTGTGGAGGGAATTCGCAAGTCGGTTGATCACCGGAAGATACGAGAGGATCTGTCCGCTGAAAAGCGGGTGGAACTTCACTGTCATACAAAGATGAGCGATATGGACGGCGTCTCCTACGCCAAGGACATCATAAAGCAGGCGATCCGATGGGGCCACAGGGCGGTTGCGATCACGGATCACGGTGTCGTGCAGGCATTTACCGATGCATATCACACGATGCAGGGGCTGTACAAGGATTACGACAAGACAAGAGAGGATCTGGACTTCAAGGTGCTCTACGGCTGCGAGGTGTATCTGGTCGATGATACGAGAAAGCTGGTCGTACGTCCGAGAGGACAGAGCCTGAACAGTACATTCGTCGTGTTTGATATCGAGACGACCGGTTTCTCCGCCGAGCACAACGAGATCATCGAAATCGGAGCCGTGAAAGTAAAGAATGGAGAAGTCACGGACCGCTTTTCGACATTCGTGCGGCCGCTTGACGGTGTGCCGCCGCGCATCACAGAGCTGACCAGCATCACCGGCGAGATGGTGCGGGAAGCGCCGCCTGTGGAAGAAGTGCTGCCGAAGTTCCTGGATTTTATCGGAGATGCAGCTGTCGTGGCGCACAACGCGGAATTCGACACAAGTTTTATAAGTGCAAAGGCTGCCGCGATGGGGATAGAGACTGACTTCACGATCGTGGACACCATGACGCTCGCTCAGTTTCTCGTGCCTTCGCTGAATAACTACAGGCTGGAGACGCTGGTCAAATATTTCAATGTGAACACAGGGTTTCATCATCACCGGGCTGTGGACGACGCAGAGGTGACGGCCGGCATCTATCTATGCCTGATCCGGATGCTCTCGGAACGGGACATCTTTGACCTTGACACGCTCAATGAGCGGGGCTGTATGAGTGATGACACCATCAAAAGGCTGCATCAGCATCATGCCATCATTCTGGCCTCCAGCGAGCAGGGACGGATCAACCTCTACCGGCTGATCACAGCCTCACACATGCAGTATTTCTATCGCTACCCGAAGGTGCCCAAGAGCCTTGTGTGCAAGTACCGGGAGGGACTCATCATCGGCAGCGCCTGTGTGGCAGGGGAACTGTATCAGGCGCTTCTTCGCGGCGTGAGTCAGGCGGAAATTGCGAGAATAGTGAATTTTTACGACTATCTGGAGATTCAGCCGCTGGCCAATAATCACTTCCTGATCGAGGATGATGAGAGCTTTATCAGCAGTGATGAGGACCTGCGGGATATGAACCGACGCATCGTGCGCCTGGGGGAGCGGTTTCACAAGCCGGTCGTCGCCACATCGGATGCACACTTCCTGAATCCGGAGGACGAGATCTACCGGTCCATCATTCTGGCCGGAAAGGGAATGGGCGGCGAGGATCCGGCTCCGCTGTATCTGCACACTACAGATGAGATGCTCCACGAGTTTGACTATCTCGGACCGAAGAAGGCGTTTGAAGTTGTAGTGAGAAATCCGGAGAGGATCCGCCGCATGTGTGAGCCGATCATCCCGGTCCGGCCGGACAAGCGGCCTCCGGTCATCGCCAACTCGGACCAGACGCTGCGCAAGATCTGCACGACAAGAGCGCATGAGATCTATGGGCCCGATCTGCCTGACATCGTAGAAAAACGGCTTGACAAGGAGCTGAATTCCATCATTTCCAACGGCTACTCGGTCATGTATATCATCGCCCAGCAGCTTGTGTGGAAGGCTAACGATGACGGCTACATGGTGGGATCGAGAGGTTCGGTCGGCAGTTCGTTCGCCGCGTACACCGCCGGTATCACGGAGGTCAATTCGCTGGCGCCTCATTATCTCTGCCCGATCTGCCACTTTGTCGATTTTGACGATCCCGAGTGCAAAAAACACGCGGGCGGCGCGGGGATTGACATGCCGGACAAGTACTGCCCGAAGTGCGGTCACAAGCTGAAGAAGATGGGGTTTGACATTCCGTTTGAGACATTCCTGGGGTTCAAGGGAAACAAGGAACCGGATATCGACCTGAACTTCTCCAATGAGTATCAGAGCAAGGCCCATGCCTACACGGAGGTCATCTTCGGAAAAGGACAGACCTTCAAGGCCGGTACAATCGGCACAGTCGCGGACAAGACGGCCTACGGGTTCGTTATGCACTATTTCGAGGACATGGGGGAAAAAGAAAATCGCGTGATCCACAAGAGACGGTGCGAGATGGAACGGCTGGCTGCCGGATGCGTGGATGTCCGCCGGACTACCGGGCAGCACCCCGGGGGAATCGTCGTGCTTCCGCTCGGTGAGGATATCAATACCTTCACACCGGTACAGCACCCGGCCAATGACATGAAGACGCCGATCACTACGACACATTTCGATTATCACAGCATCGATCACAACCTGCTCAAGCTCGATATTCTTGGGCATCTTGATCCGACAATGATTCGCATGCTTCAGGATCTGACCGGTCTGGACCCGATGGAGATCCCGATGGATTCCAAGGAGGTCATGGAGCTCTTTGAGAGCACGAAGTCACTGGGAATCACGCCGGATGCGATCGGAGGATGTGAACTGGGGGCGCTGGGGATACCGGAATTCGGCACGGACAACGCCATGCAGATGTTAAAGGAGACGAAACCGAAGCAATTCGCGGACCTGGTGCGCATATCGGGTCTCTCACACGGAACCGACGTATGGCACGGAAACGCACAGGACCTCATCCGGGAGGGAAAGGCGACGATTTCCACGGCGATCTGTACGAGAGATGACATCATGACCTATCTGATCGGAAAGGGAATGGACCACGAGAAGTCATTCACCATCATGGAGAAGGTGCGCAAGGGAAAGGGGCTGAGGCCGGAGTGGATTGAGGAGATGAAGGCACACGGCGTGCCGGACTGGTATATCGAATCCTGCCAGAAGATCAAGTATATGTTTCCGAAGGCGCACGCGGCCGCATATGTCATGATGGCATGGCGCGTCGCCTACTGCAAGGTGTTCTATCCGCTTGCCTACTATACGGCATACTTTTCGATCCGCGCGAACGCATTTGACTATGAGATGATGGCACAGGGACCGGAGGTTCTTGCCGGATACCTCACGGAGTACCGCGAAAAAAAGAAGACGGGGTCACTTACCGGTCCGGAGGAAGATGCGCTCAAAGACATGCGGATCGTTGAGGAGATGTACGCGAGAGGTTTCCGGTTTGTTCCGATTGACATCTACAAGGCAAAGGCCAGACGTTTTCAGATTATCGACGGAAAGATCATGCCTTCTTTCAAGGTGGTCAGCAAAATCGGAGAAGTTGCCGGGGAGTCAATCGAGATCGCGGCGGAAAAGGGAAAATTCCTGTCAAAGGAAGATCTGCGAAACCGTGCAAAAGTCGGACAGACCGTCATCGACAAGCTTGACTCTTTACATCTGCTGGATGGTATGTCAGAATCGAACCAGCTGTCCATCTTTGATATGATGGGCGGCCTGTGATCCGGAATTCCGGATGCGTTGTTTAAGGAAGCAGAGGATAACAATGATTAAAAATTACCTGTGGATCTTCTTGATATCCATGGTGCCGCTGGTGGAGCTGCGCTGCGCGATCCCTGTGTCGCAGGCCATGCAGCTGCCGCTTGTGCCGTCCTACATTGTCAGTGTCATCGGCAACATGGTGCCGGTTCCGTTCATCTATCTGTTCGCGAGGCGGCTGCTGGAGTGGGGAAAGAACAAGCGCTTCATTGGGAAGTTCTTTACCTTCTGTCTGGAGAAGGGTGAAAAGGGCGGCGGTAAGCTCAAGGCGACAGCGGGCAGAGGTCTGTTCGTGGCTTTAATGCTTTTCGTAGGCATCCCGCTCCCGGGGACCGGGGCGTGGACAGGAACCCTCGCGGCGTCCATTCTGGATATGGGTTTTAAGAAGAGCACTGCGGCGGTGCTGCTGGGCGTTGTCATTGCCGGTGTCATCATGGGACTGGCATCTGCCGGGATCTTCGGGGCAATATTTGCGGTCTCATAAACGCTGCTCCAAAAAAGTTTCTGGAATTCCGAAAAAAGTGCTTGCAATCATGTCTCATATTGTGTATATTAAATGAGCGCGAGCGAATGGCTTCTTGGTCAAGTGGTTAAGACGTCGCCCTCTCACGGCGAAGACAGGAGTTCGACTCTCCTAGAAGCTACTCGGATATCAGTAAAAAGAGTGGACCGCAAGGTTCACTCTTTTTATTAGGTCCGGCGCCGGAATGCGGTGAAACATGCAGATCTGGGTATAAGGAGAAACACTTGAAAGCAAAAGACAGGATTGAGAGCCAGGCTCTCGAACTGCTCACACCGGTCCTGGAGGCGCACGACGTCAGACTGTGGGACTGTGAGTACACCCGGGAGGGCAGAGACTGGTACCTGCGGCTGACGATCGACAAGGACGGAGGCGTGACCATCGATGACTGCGAAGCAGTGAGCCGGGATGCCAATGAGATTCTGGACAAGTCAGATCTGATTCAGGACGCTTATACTTTTGAAGTGAGCTCTCCCGGGCTCACAAGGGTATTAAGGCGCCCGAGGGACTTTGAAAACAGCATCGGCCGTAAGGTCGATGTCAGGCTCTACGAAGCGAAGAACGGCCTGAAAGAATTCACGGCGGTTCTGAAGCGGGCTGACACAGAATGTGTGACGCTGGGGATGGAGGACGGCTCAGAGCAGACGTTTGACAGAAAAGACCTCGCGCTCATCCGTCTGGCATTTGCCGGCTGATTACAGGAGGATTAAAGGAAAAATGGCTGGAAAGAAGAAAGATGCGGTCGTCGATTCCGGGAAGCAGCTTCTCGAGGCGCTCGATCTGATCGAGAAGGAAAAGGGAATCAGCAGGGAACTCATGTTCCAGACGATCGAAGACGCGCTCAAGGAAGAGTACAAGGCGGAATATGAGAAAAAGCAGGGAGATTCCCGCCGCCAGACTGTAAATACCGGCGCGAAGAAGGCCACCAATGTTGAGGTTGATATTGACCATGAGACCGGAAAGATCCACATTTACTCCGAGAGAACGGTGGTCTCTGATGAGGACCACAGGACGTCACCGGAGAAGTGGCTGAATATCGGAATTACCAAGGCCAGACAGCTCGATCCTTCTGCACAGATCGGTTCGATGATGCGCCTTGAGATGCGCGCCGACGAGTTCAAGAGAACGGCTGCGAAGAAGGCGAAGAGCACGATCATCCAGAAGATCCGCGAGAAGGAGAAAGAAGCGATCGTCAATGAGTTCGCGCCGATGGTCGGGCACATTGTCACGGGCAAGGTCGAGAGAGTCACAGATCACGGCGACATCCTCATCAATCTGAGAAGTGATACGATCACCCCGGGCAGAAGGGCCGGGCAGGATGAGTCGGAGGAGTACCGCACGCCGACGATGCTCAGAGAAAAAGATCAGATCCGCGGCGAGGTGTATCACCCGGGCGAGCACATCCGCGTGTACATCCAGAAAGTCGAAGACGGCGGGAAGGCCGGTGTTACCATTGAGGTCTCAAGAACCGCGAAGGAACTTGTCAAGGAACTGTTTGAGGAAGAGGTCTCTGAGATCCACGACGGGATTGTTCAGATCCGCTCCATCGCCCGTGAGGCGGGCAGCCGGACGAAGATTGCCGTCAGCAGCAATGATCCGAATGTTGATCCGATCGGCGCGTGCGTCGGACCGGGTGGCACCCGTGTCCGCACGATTGTCAATGAACTCGGCGGCGAGCAGATCGACGTCGTTGCGTGGGACGAAAACCCGGCCATCTTCATTGGAAATGCCCTGAGCCCCGCTTCTGTCAGCCAGATCTTCGGAGAGATCGGCGACGAGGATGAGGTGCCGGAAGAGCAGGAAGGGCGCAGAAGGCAGAATAACAGCGCCAATAAGGCGATTGTCATCGTTCCGGATGACCAGCTTTCCCTGGCGATCGGCAAGACCGGCCAGAATGTGCGGCTTGCGGCACAGCTGACGAATTATCATATCGACATCAAGTCTGAGAGCGAGTTCTATGAAGCCAATCCAGACGCGGCTGAAGACTTTGAGGGAGAAGAAGGGTATGGAGACGCGCAGGAAGATGACCGCATCTACCTGGATGACGGCGATCTGCCTGACGATGACAGACTGAGAGAGGAAACGCCGGAGGAAAGCAAGAACGGGGATGCCCCGGAAGATGAAGCGTCCGCGGAAGAGCCGGATGATTCCGACGGGCAGAAGGAATAAGACAGGAGTGTGATCGCTTGGCAGAAAAGAAATTGCCGATGCGCCAGTGCATCGGATGCCGTACGGTGAAACCCAAAAAGGAACTGATCCGAATTGTCAGGCTTCCGGACGGCTCATTTGCCCTGGACCCGACAGGGAGGAAAAACGGACGGGGTGCATATATCTGCCGCGATCCGCAGTGCCTGAAGAAGGCAAAGGTGACAGGCGGTCTCAGCAGGGCATTCCGGGAGAATGTCTCACCCCGGGTGTATGAGCAGCTTGAGGAGGAACTGGGAAAACTTGAACAGCAGTGAAAAGGGAACGCCAGAACAAAAGGCACTTGGCATGCTGGGCCTGGCAACCAGGGCCGGAAAGAGCTGCAGCGGAGAATTCTCCGCGGAAAGTGCCCTGAAGAAAGGAAAGGCGGCGCTTGTCATTCTTTCAAGGGATGCGTCGGACAACACGGTGAAGCACTTCATGGATATGAGCGCATACCGGGATGTCGCGTGCATCCGGCTGGGAACAAAAGAAGAACTCGGTAAGTTCTGCGGGAAGGCATACCGGTCGGTGGCTGTGGTCACGGATCCGGGGCTTGCAGGACAGATCCGGAGACTGATGTCGCCCTGAAAGGCTCATTCTTAGGAGGAGGTCGGTATGAGAATCTATGAACTGGCAAAAGAACTGGGAATTGAGAATTCAAGAGACATCGTGAATTTCTTAAGCACGGCGGATGTAGAATACAAAGCTTCCAGCGGCCTGACGGATGAAGAAGCCCAGAGGGTCCGTGAAAAGTTCGGAAAGAAGAAGGGTACAGACAGGAAAGTGGCAGATAACGAAAAAAATCCGGAAAAGAAGCCGGAACAGAGAGAAGAGAATAAGACACAGCAGGCCAAGGCCGCTGATGACAAGCAGAAGAAGACGCGGACCTTCTTCCACTTTGATTTCCGTCAGTCCGGGAATGCAGGCCATTCCGGTGCTTTTACGGGGGGCAGACAGGGCAGCGGAAGAAAGACAACATCCGACCGCTCTACAGGCCGCAGAAACACAGGCGCCAAGCCTGCGGCGCGGCGTCCGATCACGGCGAAGCAGCGCGCAGCCATGGAAGAAGAGCAGGAGCGCACGGCACCGGTTAAAGAGGCAAAAGAACTTACGCAGGAAGAAATGCTCGAGCAGATTCGCAGTCGAAACGCAAAGGCAGCTGCTCTCAATCAGGAGAGCGATCAGACGGCTAAGGAAGCTAAGACGGAAGGCATGACGGCGCCGGCTGTGGAAAAGCCAGCAGAGACATCCGCGAAGCCGGCAAAGGAGCCGGAGAAAGCGGCAGTTTCGGAGGCCCGGACAGAGACGGTCAAGGAGACGGAGCACCGAGAAGAAAACGCTGCAAAGGAGTCCTCGCCTGCTGCGGAGAAACCTTCAAAACCAGAGACGCCGGTGAAGGCCGAAAAGGCAAAGACAAAGCCGGCTCCAAAAGAAGTGAAGAGCGAGGCGGCTCCGACCGGCAAGCCGAGCGACGATCTGAAGGTAGGGCAGAATGTGTTCGCCCAGATGCGTGAGCTTCAGAAAGCAAGACAGAACTCCCGCAGCTCAGCCTCTGACCGCAGGAGCGGCGAGAGAACCGGCAGTTACCGCAGAAACGGCAATTCGGGCCAGGGAAGCTACAGCCGCGGCGGAAGTGACAGGAACGGCCAGGGAGGCCGCAGTTCCTATTCCAGCTACAGCCACAACGGCCAGGGCTCATCCCAGGGCGGTTACCGCGGCAGAAATTCTTCCGGTCAGAGTTCTTTCCGAGGCAATGACCGGCAGGAAGGCGGATACAATAAGGACCGCGCTCCACAGGGAAGAGGATTTGGAGCTGGTTCCCGGCCCGGTTCGGCAAAGAAGAATACAGAGGGTGGATTTGGCGCTTCGTCACGCCCCGAGGCGAAGAATTACTCGCGCCGCAGGGAAAACCGCAAGAGAGAAGAGATCCTGGACGATGAGAAGGAGAATCTGACCGCTCTCACAAAGCAGAGCCACAAGAAGCAGCAGAAGAAAAAGGAAGAGGATTCCATCCGCACCATCATCGTTCCGGCATCCGTGACGGTTACAGATTTTGCAGATATGCTGAAAGTTCCGGCGGCGGAGCTTGTGAAGAAGCTCTTCCTCTCCGGCAAGGCTGTCACCATCAACGACGAGATCGACTATGACACGGCCGAGCAGCTTGCGCTGGAGTACAACTGCCTGTGCGAGAAGGAAGTCGTCAAGGATCCGATTGAAGAACTCCTCAAAGAGCCGGAAGAAGATCCGAAGGATCTCAAGCCGCGGCCGCCGGTTGTCTGCGTCATGGGCCATGTTGACCACGGCAAGACGTCCCTGCTTGATTATATCCGCAAGTCACACGTCACCGAAAAGGAGTCCGGAGGCATCACGCAGGCCATCGGCGCCTATACTGTAAAGACCAAGAGCAATCGCCAGATTACGTTCCTGGATACTCCTGGACACGAGGCATTCACTGCCATGCGTATGCGCGGCGCCCAGGCGACCGATATTGCGGTTCTTGTTGTCGCGGCGGACGATGGTGTGATGCCGCAGACCATTGAGGCGATCAACCACGCGAAGGCGGCTAATGTGACGATCATTGTGGCGGTAAACAAGATCGACAAGCCGAATGCGAATGTAGAGAAGGTCAAGCAGGAGCTCGTTGAGTACGGCCTGGTTGCAACGGACTGGGGCGGGGACACGGAGTTCTGCCCGGTTTCCGCAAAGACCGGACAGGGTGTAGACGATCTCCTCGAGACGATCATGCTCACAGCGGACATTCTTGATCTTCGCGCGAATCCGGACCGCGATGCCCGCGGCATCGTCATCGAGGCACAGCTCTCCAAGGGCAGAGGTCCTGTCGCAACTGTGCTGGTTCAGAAAGGCACACTGCATGTCGGAGACTTTGCGGCCGCCGGCGAGCATTATGGCCGCGTGCGCGCCATGACCAATGACAAGAACAAGCGTGTGCGCGAAGCGGGACCGTCTGTTCCGGTAGAGATCCAGGGCCTTAACGGCGTGCCGAATGCCGGAGAGGTGCTGAAGGCATTTGACACGGAGCGCGAAGCAAGAAGCTTTGCAGAGACATTCATCACGCAGGGCAAGAAGCAGCTTGTCGAGGAGTCCAAGAAGCGCGTGTCGCTGGAGGATCTGTTCAGTCAGATCAAGGCCGGAAAGGTCAAGGAGCTGAATCTGATCGTCAAGGCTGATGTGCAGGGATCCGTGGAAGCTGTCAAGCAGAGCCTTCTCAAGCTTTCCAACGATGAGGTCGTGGTGAAGGTCATCCATGCCGGCGTCGGCAATATCAACGAGTCCGATGTCATTCTGGCATCCGCGTCCAACGCCATCATCATCGGCTTCAATGTCAAGCCGGAGAATCAGGCGAAGGCGGCGGCCGACGAGGAGAATGTCGACATCCGTCTGTACACGGTCATCTACAACGCGATCGAGGATGTTCAGGATGCCCTGAAGGGCATGCTCGAACCGATCTACGAAGAGAAGATCATGGGCCACGCCGAGATCCGTCAGATTTTCAAGGCTTCCGGTGTCGGCAATATCGCCGGTGCCCTTGTGACAGACGGCCGTATCACCGCGAAATCCACAGCCCGTGTATTCCGCGGCAAGGACAAGATCTTCGAGGGAAAGATCGCTTCTCTGAAGCGCTTCAAGGACGAGGCGAAGGAAGTCAAGGCCGGTCTGGAGTGCGGCATTGTATTCGAGAACTTCGGCGGCTTCGCGGAAGGCGACACCGTGGAAGCTTCCGAGATGGTGGAAGTTCCGAGAAAGTAACCGGGGAAAAGTGTATAATACATGAAGCGGGTCTTGTCACATCTTTTAAAGCGGCAGGACCCGCTTTTCAAAGAAGTGCGTATTTATTAGTACAGGAGACACAATATGCGCAAAAACAGCCGAAAAAACGTGCGGATCAACGCGGAGGTTCAGAGATCGCTGTCCGAAATTATTCGGAATCTGAAGGATCCCAGAATCGCGCCGCTCACGTCCGTGACTGATGTATATGTAGCTCCGGATCTCAAGACATGCAAGGTCATGATCAGTGTCCTTGGAGATGAGGAGGACCGGAAAAAAACGATGGAAGGACTCGCCAGTGCGTCCGGGTTTATCCGGAAGGAGCTGGCGGCGGACGTGAATCTGCGCAATACGCCGGAACTTACGTTTGCTTCGGACCGTTCGATTGAAAACGGAGTGCGGATGAGCAAACTGATTGATGACGTCATCGCCAGGGACAGAGCCGCCGAAGAGAAACGCCGGGAAGCCGGAGAGGATTCGAAAGATGAAGAAGCTTGAGGAGTACCTGAAGGGCGTTTCCAGCCTGGCCGTGACGGCGCACATCAATCCGGACGGTGACGCCACGGGATCGGTCCTTTCTGTCCTGAACTACATGAAAGACAATCACCCGGAGATCAGGACGGACGTGTATCTGCAGAAGCCGGCGGAGGAACTCGCGTTTCTTCCGGGGTACGATGCTATTCAAACGGAACTGTCTGAGGGAGCTGTCTATGATCTTTTTATTATCTGCGACTGCTCGACGATTGACAGAATCGATCCGTTTGTGGGCGCATTCAGGACGGCTTCCCGGAGGCTGTGCGTGGATCACCACAAGAGCAACGCAGGGGATTTCGCGGAGGACAATGAAGTGTATCCGGACGTGAGCTCCACCTGCGAGATACTCTATGATCTGATGGGAACTGAGCGCATCGGACGGAATACAGCGGAGTGCCTGTACACCGGCATCGTTCATGACACCGGCGTGTTCAAATACTCCTGCACAAGCCGGCACACGATGGAAATCGCAGGTGATCTGATGGACAGGAGACTTGATACGACATCCATCATCGACAACAGCTTTTATTCCAAGACCTATGTGCAGAATCAGATTCTGGGCCGGGCTCTTCTTGAGAGTGTTCTGTTCTTTGACGGTCGATGCATTTTCTCGGTGATACCGGAATCTGTCATGAAGTTTTACGGCGTCACCGGTGCGGATATGGGAGGCGTCATCGAGCAGCTCCGGCTGACAGAAGGCGTTGAGGTGGCGATCTTTCTGTACGAGTCGCAGACCGGTGTGTACAAGGTGAGCCTCAGGTCCAGAAAAAACATCGACGTGTCAAAGATAGCCGTCGCATACGGCGGCGGAGGGCACGCGCGGGCAGCCGGTTTCACCGCTTCCGGGCGCTCCCGGGCGATCATCCGCGAGATCTCGGCGATGATCGCGCAGCAGATGGAGGAAGCACTGCCGGACAGCGGGATTTCTGTCGGCAGTTTTGAAGAGTAAGACAGGAGACATGGGACACATGGACGGTGTTCTGAACATTTTCAAAGAAAAGGGATATACGTCCTTTGATGTCTGCCGGAAACTTCGCGGCATCCTGCACGAGAGGCATATCGGCCACGCCGGGACGCTTGATCCGGAGGCGGAGGGCGTCCTGCTGGTAGCCGTCGGACGCGCGACAAAAGCGATCGGGGACCTGACAGACGGTGTTAAGACGTATGAGGCTGTCATGCAGCTCGGCGTGTCGACCGACACCCAGGACATGACCGGCACGGTTCTTGCCCGGAAAGAAGTGCACGTGACCAGAGACGAAGTGCTGGCGGCGCTACATTCCTTTGACGGCGGATACGACCAGATCCCGCCCATGTATTCTGCTCTGCACGTCAATGGAAAGCGTCTGTATGAACTGGCCAGAAAAGGGGAGATCATCGCGCGTGAGGCAAGGCACATTATTATCTATGATGTGCATGTCAACGATTTGGACATAGAGGGAAGTGATGCTTCAAACCGTGTGCGGTTCACGATCCGCTGCTCAAAGGGCACCTATGTCCGCACCTTCTGCGCGGATGTGGGTGAAATCCTGGGATGCGGGGGCGCGATGGAAAGCCTGCTTCGAACACGGGTCGGACAGTACAGCGCAGCCGATGCTCTTACACTCGGACAGGTCCAGAAGGCTGCGGATGCGGGCGCGGCGGAAAGCCTGCTGCTGCCCGTACAGGACATATACCGGGAACTTCCGTGCTTCACGGCACCGCCTTCCCTGGATATACTTGTGCACAACGGCGGCAGGATTCCCGCAGGCACCGGCCTGTGGGACGCGGGCACGCGCCTTCGCATTCTGGACAGTGAAGGACATTTCATCGGAATCTACCGGAAAGAGAAAGAGGAACTGGTCCCGGAGAAGATGTTTCTGGTGGGACTGACCTGATGGGAGAGGATTTGCGGATGCAGTATCTGCACGGAACGGAAAATTTATATCTGCCGTCGGATTGCGCCGTGACACTGGGAAAATTCGACGGAGTACACAGAGGTCACCAGAAACTGATCCACAAGGTCGAGGAATTGTCGCGGGAACGGGGGCTGCTCTCCGCCGCTTTTACGTTTGATCACATTCCGCTCCGTCTGCTCCCGCCGTCCGGCCAGCAGTTTCTGAGCACCAACGAGGAGAGACGGCACGCTTTTGAACAGATGGGGCTTGCGTACGAAGTGGAATTTCCGTTCACCGGGGAACTCATGAACATGAGCGCGCAGGACTTTATCGGTGAGATATTGGTCAGACGATTGCGGGCAAGGGCGGTGGTGGTCGGCAGTGATTTCCGCTTCGGCAAAGGGCGCGCCGGGGATGCCGGAATGCTTGTCCGAGCCGGAAAAGAAGCGGGGTTTGAGACATTTGTCATGGAGAAGGAGAAGTGGAGGGGGCAGGAGATCTCCAGCACGCTGGTGCGCCGGAAACTCATGGAAGCCAGGATGGAGGATGTCACCCAGCTGCTTGGACACCCCTACCAGGTGATGGGCACTGTGGCACTTGGCAACCAGCTCGGACGGAAGATGGATATGCCCACGCTCAATCTCTATCCGCAGGCGCGCAAGCTGCTCCCGCCGCATGGAGTGTATGCGAGCCGGACAGTGCTGGGCGGAAAAGTTTATGACGGCGTGACCGACATTGGGGTGCGCCCGACGGTGGGACAGAAGGAAGATCAGGTCCGGGTCGAGACGAATCTGTTTTCCTACAGCCGGGAGGGCGAGGACTACGGCAGACCGATTGAGGTTATGCTGTACGCCTTTCTTCGCCCGGAGATAAAATTTGATAACCTTGCGCTCCTGCAGGAGCAAATGCACGCGGATGCGAAGGCGGCGCAAAAGTACTTGCAAGTACACACGGCGCTGTGATACAATCAGCACGTTGAGCCGTCGTTCAGGAATCGGAAACTCCGACCGTCCCTTAATGACAGGCTGTATGAATTCAAATCAGGAGGATTTACTATGATCACGAAGGAACTGAAGACACAGATCATCAACGAGTATGGCAGAAAGCCGGGAGACACAGGTTCGCCGGAAGTTCAGATCGCCATCCTCACCGAGCGCATCAATGAGCTCAACGCACATCTCGCGAAGAACCCACTGGATCATCATTCCAGAAGAGGACTTCTTAAGATGGTCGGCAGCAGAAGAAACCTTCTCGAGTACCTGAAGAAGAAGGATCTCGAGGGCTACCGTAACCTGATCGCGAAGCTCGGTCTGAGAAAGTAAAGAACGAAAGCAAAGGCTTTCGTCTGTAAACGCAGGGTCAGCCGTTAACGAAGGCAATCCCCTGCGTTTTTTATAGCGTGTTCGAGAAAAGAAGAAAAAGAAGCAAAAGGAGAAACCAACACAGATGTACAAGACTTATTCGATGGAACTGGCCGGAAGGACGCTTCGCGTTGACATCGGCAGAGTTGCAGCCCAGGCGAACGGCGCGGCGTTCATGCATTACGGTGACACGGTCGTTCTCTCGACGGTCGCAGCTTCCAAGGAACCCAGGGACGGCGTGGATTTCTTTCCGCTTTCCGTTGACTTTGAGGAGAAGATGTATGCCGTCGGCCTGATTCCGGGCGGATTCAACAAGCGCGAGGGCAAGGCGAGCACCAATGCGGTTCTCACGTCCCGCGTTATCGATCGCCCGATGCGTCCGCTGTTCCCGAAAGACCTGAGGAATGATGTGGCTCTCGACAACACGGTTCTCTCGGTGGATCCGGAGTGCCGTCCGGAACTGCTGGCGATGCTTGGATCTTCCATCGCCACGAGTATCTCCGACGTCCCGTTTGACGGTCCGTGCGCAATGACACAGGTCGGCATGAAGGACGGTGAATTTATCATCAACCCGGGTCAGAAGGACTGGGATGAAGGCGATCTGCAGCTGACTGTTGCCTCGACTTCCGAAAAGGTGATCATGATCGAAGCCGGCGCAAAGGAACTGCCGGAAGAAAAGATGATCGAGGCTATTTACAGGGCGCATGACGTAAATCAGACCATCATCGCATTTATTAATAAAATTGTTGCTGAGTGCGGAAAAGAGAAATTCACCTATCAGAGTTTTGCGGTTCCGCAGGACCTGATGGACGCGATCCATGAGGACATTCCGGATGACGTCATGGAGACGGCCGTGTTCACGGATGACAAGCAGCAGAGAGACCGCAACATCGACGAGCTGACCGACAGGCTGAAGGAAAAGTATGCCGACAACGAAGAGTGGCTGGCCAGAATTCCGGACGCAATGTATCAGTATGAGAAGAAGACGGTCCGCCGGATGATCCTGAAGGAGCACAAGAGACCGGACGGACGCCGGATCGACCAGATCCGTCCTCTGGCAGCGGAAGTGGATATCATTCCGAGAGTACATGGCTCGGCCATGTTCACCCGCGGACAGACACAGATCTGCAATATCACAACCCTGGCTCCGCTCTCCGAGGCTCAGAAGATCGAGGGACTTGATCCGAACATTACTTCGAAGCGCTATCTGCATCAGTACAATTTCCCGTCGTGGTCTGTCGGTGAGACAAAGCCGAACAGAGGACCGGGCAGACGGGAAATCGGACACGGCGCTCTGGCTGAGAAGGCTCTTATTCCGGTTCTCCCGAGCGCTGAGGAGTTCCCGTACGCCATTCGCACGGTTTCCGAGACATTTGAGTCCAACGGATCTACTTCCCAGGCTTCGATCTGTGCTTCCACCATGTCGCTCATGGCGGCCGGCGTTCCGATCAAGAAGCAGGTTGCGGGAATCTCCTGCGGTCTTGTGACAGGCGACACCGATGACGACTATGTCGTTCTCACGGATATCCAGGGTCTGGAGGATTTCTTCGGCGACATGGACTTCAAGGTTGCCGGAACACATGACGGAATCACAGCGATTCAGATGGACATCAAGATCCACGGTCTCACCCGCCCGATCGTTGAAGAGGCGATTGCCAGGACAAAACAGGCGAGAGAGTACATCATCAATGAAGTCATGACGCCTTGCATCGCGAAGCCTCGTCCGACTGTCAACGAGTACGCGCCGAAGATCATTCAGATGACGATCGATCCGGAGAAGATCGGTGAAGTTGTCGGACAGCGCGGCAAGAACATCAATGCCATCATCGAGGAGTGTGGCGTCAAGATCGACATTGATGACAGCGGCTTTGTATCCATCTGCGGAACGAATCAGGCAGGTATGGACAAGGCGAAGACATACATTGAGACGATTGTGTCCGAATTCGAGGAAGGAAAGATCTACGAGGGCCGCGTTGTTTCCATCAAGGAATTCGGCGCGTTCATTCAGTTCGCACCGGGCAAGGAGGGACTGGTTCACATCTCCAAGATTGCCAAGAAGCGGATCGATCATGTGGAGGATGTTCTCACTCTCGGCGATCACGTCCGCTGCAAGTGCCTGGGCAAGGACAGAATGGGAAGATTCAGCTTCTCGATCAAGGACGCAGAATAAGTAAGCAGAAAAGACGATAGAGGTAATTATGTCAGGACATTCAAAATTCGCCAATATCCGGGCGAAGAAAGAAAAGAACGATGCGGCGAAGGGAAAGATCTTTACACGTATCGGCAAGGAGATCATGGTCGCTGTAAAAGAAGGCGGCCCGGATGTCAATAATAACAGCAAGCTGAAGGCAGTGGTCGCGAAGGCAAAAGCCAACAACATGCCCAACGACACCATTGAGAGAAGCATCAAGAAGGCAGCCAATTCGACGGAAGCGGATCTCGAGACGATCCGCTACGAGGGCTACGGTCCGGCAGGCGTGGCGATCATCGTCGAAGCTCTGACGGACAACCGCAACCGGGCGGCGTCCAATATCCGCCACGCTTTCACAAGAGGAGGCGGCAATATCGGAACACCGGGCTGCGTATCGTTCCTCTTCACCGAGAAGGGTCAGATTATTGTCGCAAAGGAAGACTGCGACAAGGATTCGGATTCGATGATGGAGTTCGCGCTTGAGGCCGGTGCGGAGGACATCTCGGAGGAAGAAGACTCTTACGAGATCATCACCGATCCGGACAGCTTCAACGATGTGGAAGAAGCGTTCGAAAAAGCCGGAATCCCGATGGCATCGGCGGAAGTCACGATGATCCCGTCTACGACGGTAAAGCTTACCAGCGCCGAGGACATCGCCAACATGAATAAAATCCTCGAGACACTTGACGAGGACGACGATGTACAGAACGTATGGCACAACTGGGAAGAGGAATAATCCGCTTCAAGCCTTAGAGAAGTATCGGACCGGATCCAGCGGGGATCCGGTCCTTTTTGATATAATAGACACATGAGCAGAAAAAGAAGAAAACGGAGGGGAGCCGTGATTGGCGCTCCGGTCCTGGCGTTTCTGGCCGCCGCCATTGCCGCGCAGTTTCAGCTGGGGCCACTTGCGCCGCGTGCGGATACAGGCTTTCAAGCTGAGACGCAGAGTGCGGTATCTTCTGCGGCAGAGGCCCGCGAATCCGGGACATTTTCCCTGGATCAGATCCCGGAATACGCGCAGGCTCCATCTGTCACAGTGCATGAGAATATCCCGTACTTTGCGGATGGTGATAAGAGCACCGATTCGTATGAAAGCTATTCTGAGCTGGACGCGCTCGGACGGTGCGGAACAGCTGCGGCGTGCCTCGGGCCGGATACGATGCCGACGCAGCCGCGCGGCTCTATCGGCATGGTAAAACCAAGCGGCTGGCACACGGTCAAATATGACGGAATCGATGGGAATTATCTCTATAACCGGTGTCATCTCATCGCCTATGAGCTTTCCGGTGAGAACGCGAACCCGGAAAATCTTATCACCGGAACCCGCTATCTGAACGTGGACGGCATGCTGCCCTATGAGAACGAGACAGCAGACTTTATCCGCAGCACCGGTTTTCATGTGCTCTACCGGGTCACGCCGGTCTATTCGGGCGATGATCTGGTCGCCCGCGGAGTTCTTATGGAAGCGGAATCCGTTGAAGACGGAAGCACCGGACTGCGTTTCTGTGTGTTCTGCTACAATGTTCAGCCAGGCGTCACCATCAACTACTCAGACGGCAGCAGTGATGGACCGACATTCACGGGAGGATGAGAGATGGAAGAAGCATCAATGCCAGGGAATAAACTTGCGGCAGGTGATCGGGACTGCATTATGTATAAAGAAGAGAACGCACGGTTTATTCTGATTCAGCCGACCGATGAAAACGACCAGAAAGAACTTCCGGAGGAGATCCATGCGATTCGCACGAGCGGCATTCCGTTTCTGCTGATCAGTGTTCCGGTTCTTGACTGGGGAAGAGAACTGGTCCCGTGGGAGGCGGATGCGCCATTCGGGAATTCGAAATTCGGCTCTGACGCAGGGGAATTTCTGGAGCTCATCCGCACCAGCGTCATCCCGAAGGCGCGGCAGGAAGCGCCCGGGGCGGGCCTTGTCATCGGCGGATACTCGCTTGCCGGTCTTTTTGCTCTCTGGAGCAGCTTTCAGACAGATGCCTTTGCCGGCTGTGCGGCGGCATCCCCGTCTGTATGGATCGACGGGTGGATGGAGTATGCCAGGACACACGCGCCGCTTGCCGGTGCATACAGTCTGAGTCTGGGCGACAGGGAAGAAAAGGCTAAAAATCCGTTGCTGCGCACGGTCGGCACATGCATGAAGCAACAGGTCGAAATTCTCGAGAACGATATTGACAAGAAGTGCGGGAACATACGCAACGTCAGTTTTCATATGAATTCCGGCAATCACTTTCAGGATTGTGGAAAGAGGACAGGGGACGCATTCGCTCAGGCAATGCGGATGGCTTTGAAGATCGAAGATACCTGACATATGCGTAAAATTTGTTCAAAATACATGCAAATATTGGTATTATGCAAAACTATATTGTCAAATATGCCCATACATGATAGAATCAACTCACTAGAAATTCCGGGCGAGACGTGAAGACAAGCCCGGTCTGCAGGAGGGTATTATATGATGAAGAGGAAACTATCTGCCGGAATTCTCGCCGCATGCATGGGCGCTGGACTTCTGGCGGGCTGCGGAGGCGGAAATGCCGCACAGTCGTCCGGAACTACCGGTGCGTCTGCACAGGCTTCTGCAGCGTCATCGTCGGCGGCCACCACTAAGGCGTCTTCCGGAGGATCCGGAGAAGCGGCGAACATGGTCTTTGCCTGGTGGGGGAACCAGGTGCGCAACGAAAACACGCAGAACGCGATCGACCTGTACATGAAGGAGAACCCGAATGTTCAGATCGAGGGACAGTTCTCCCAGTGGGGCGACTACTGGCAGAAGCTGGCGACGTTGTCAGCCGGAAACAATCTCCCGGACATCATCCAGCAGGACTACGCCTATGTGGAGCAGTACACGAACAGTGATCAGCTGTATCCGCTGGATGAGTTCGTCAAGGATGGCACTATTGACACGTCCAAGTGGAACAAATCGATGATAGATGCCGGAACGGTCAACGGAAAGTTTGTCGCCGTGTGCAACGGCATCAATGCCCCGGCGCTGATGTATGACAAGGCGATTACCGATGCGGCCGGCGTGACGATCAAGGACAACATGACACTCGACGAATTCATTCAGGTGAGCAAGACGATCTACGAGAAGACCGGTTACAAGACCAATCTCTCATACGGCATCGCGGATGGTCTCTTCAGCTACTGGATGAGAGCTGAGGGCGTGGTCATGTTCGGCAAGGATAAGATTCAGTGCACGAAGGAGCAGCTGGCACCGTATTTCCAGATGTATGTGGATGGGTTCAATGACGGCTGGATGATTGAACCGGCCGTATTCGCAGATCGCTCGATCGGTACGGTCGAGCAGGATGCACTTACATATGGTGACAGCCCGGCTACGCGCTCCTGGTGCGCATGTGCGTGGTCGAATCAGTACATCGCCATCTGCAACAGCGCACAGGAGGGACAAAACATCCAGATGACAACCTGGCCGAGCAAAGATCCCAAAAAATCCAACTTCCTCAAGGCCGGGCAGTTCTTCTCCATCTCCAGAGATGCGAAAAATCCGAAGGAAGCCGCGAAGTTCATCAACTGGCTGATCAATGACGAGGGCGCAAACGACTGCCTGAAGGGCGAGCGCGGAATTCCGATGAACTCGGATATCGCAGATTATGTAGTGAAGAAGCTGACGGACAAAGATCAGCTTATTTACACCTATGTTGAGGATGTCGCAGCTCCGAACAGCTCCAACATCAACCCGCCGGATCCGGCAGGCGCATCGGAGGCAAAGAGCGTCTTTAACAAGGTGTTCGAGCAGGTTGCATACGGTCAGATCACTCCGGAAGCAGGTGCCGAGCAGTTCATAACAGAGGGCAGTGCCGCACTTGCGGCAAAAGCCGGATAAAATGTAAAGAAGAAGCTGCCGGCCGTCTCAAAAACGGTTCGGCAGCTTTTTTCATGAGCCGGATAAGAAGCGCGCAAACAATCCGCCTCTTACATCATTCCCTTTTCTTCTTTTTATCCTTTTTCCTTTGGCATAACAATTCTATACTTCTCACGGAATGCACCGATGGATGCTTTTCCAGGTCCGGATACCGGGCGGATCCATCTGCCGGAATACATGTGAATCTGCATGATAATGTAGCGGACAGGCTCGTCGCAGTAGCACAGGGCGAAAACAATGAGGAATGGCCAGTGAAAGAAGTCATTCGCCAGGTGGATCGCCGGCTGAACCATTCCGAACATGAACAGAATCTCGAGCGTTGAACCAAACGCAGGATCGCCGCCAGCGCGGTAGGTATCGTTCATGCACCAGTTGCCCATGCGCATGAAGGCCGCTGCCGTGTAAATGAGAAGCATACCGTAAGCTGTGTGGAATGATTCGCTGCTCAGTCCCATGACGGTAAGAAGCGGCGCGTGGATGGCGATGAGCCCCAGACAGGCGAGCAGGGTGAGAACCTGGCAGAGGTAGACAAGCCGGTACGCCCTGGACCAGCTCTCTTCGTGCCTGCCGGCGCCGATTTCCTTTCCGATCAGTACGGTGGCAGCGTTGGAGAAGCCGCTGAAGAAGGCAATTATAATACCCTCCAGTGTCCGGAATACAGCCGTAGCGGCGATGGCATACTCCGCCTGATGGCCGAGCACAATGTTGATCATCATGTTGCCTATGCCGATCATGGCTTCATTGGCAATGATCGGTGCCGATTTCTTCAAATATTCCTTCAGGAGCGGACGCTTCCAGCGAAAATGCATCGAGAAGTCGAGCACATAGGGGATATGCCGGATCTTCGATAGAATCATGATCACCGCAACATTAACGATGCAGGATACGATCGTGCCGACAGCTGCCCCGGCAACTCCCATGGCGGGAAATCCCAGATGCCCGAAGATCAGGATGAAGTTGACGGTAAAGTTGGTCAGAATCGCGCAGATACCGCCGATGAGCGGAATGTGCACGTGTCCGGTCGAGCGCAGCAGCGCACTCTGTGCCATGGCGATCACCTGAAAAGGATACGAAAAGCCGACCAGCCGCATGTAGGATACACCGATCTGCTGAATCGCTTCGCTGTCCGTGTACAGACGCATGACCGTCAGCGGTGCAAACACAGCCAAACTCCCGAATACCAGTCCGGAGATCATCATGAAAACCAGTGTCATGCCGAATGAGCGGCGGATATTGTCATGATCCTGCGCTCCGTAAAACTGAGAGAAGAAGAGCATTCCGCCGCCGACAAATCCCCAGTAGCCCGAGAACATGAGACTTGAGAACTGCGCGCACAGTCCGACGGCGCCGACACTCTGTTCGCCAAGAGACGCGATCATAATGGTGTCGATCATACTGCCTGTGGTTGTGAGCAGATTCTGAAGCGCAACCGGAAGGGCGATGGCCGAGACCATCGCGATGAGATTGCGCAGTGAGGTTTTGTTTTTGATTTTCCCTGCCAGACTGTTCATGATGTGTTCCCCCGAAGATATATCTGAACTACCAGTTTATCAGATAAAATGTACAACTGCCATAAACATCTGGAGGAAGGAGGTATTTTATTGAATGTTACTGGTCTCTTTCGTAAGCGTCACGCGCTTCGCGCACCATATCTTCTTCTCTTTGAACTGTCAGCTGCGATGATGGCGCTGCGCGCTGTGCCGCTTTCGGAAGTCGTGTGCGACAGTGTTCTTGCGTTGTGTCTGCTGTTTCTGGCCGTATCGGACTGGGAACAGTCACGTATTCCGAACCAGCTGCTTTTTATTCCCGCTGCCTGCCGCGTTGTTTTTCTCATATGCACAGCGGGATGGCGGCTACTTCTCAGCAGCCTGTCAGGTGCCGCATTTCTTGCTCTGACCATGGCGCTTATCTCGCACATCGGAGGGCACCTGAGGGGAGTGGGGTGTTTCGGCGGGGGCGACATTAAGCTGTTCGGTCTTGCCGGTCTGTATCTGGGAGCAGAGCGCGGGCTGTGGTGCGCAGGCATTGCCTGTATGATCGGACTCATCACGGCACTTGCTGTGCACAGAAACCGGTTTCCATTCGGCCCTTCCATCAGTGCAGCAATCATCTTATGCCTTCTGCTGCCGGGCTGAGAGATGAATGGTATAATGAGTATAAACATCCGGACATGCCTGGCGCGCGAATGGCGCGCTTGCGGTGCGGAAGAATAGGAGAGGGACAGATGAGTTTTAAAGACTCAAAGGTTGTGATTGTCGGAGCCGGCAATGTCGGTTCGACGACAGCGTATAGTATTCTGAATCAGGGACTGTGCGAAGAATTGGTTCTTATCGATGTAAATCAGGACAAGGCATACGCAGAGGCGCTTGACATGGCGCATTCGGTCTATTTCATGAACCGCAACATCAGTGTCCATGCCGGTGACTACAAGGACTGCGCGGACGCGGATGTCGTGATCATCACGGCATCTGCTCCGATGCCGAAGAATTCCACGAGCCGGCTTGAGATGCTTGCTCCCAGCATGAAGATCATGAAGAGCATCGTAAGCAGTATTATGGAGAGCGGATTTGATGGCATCATTCTCGTGATATCCAACCCGGTCGACATCATGACGTATTACGCCTGGAAGATCTCGGGTCTGCCGGCAAGGCAGGTCATGGGCAGCGGCACGAATCTGGACAGCGCAAGACTGTGCTGTGAGCTCGCGAAGCTCTATGACCTTGACGCAAAGAGCGTCTCGGCATTCGTATGCGGTGAGCATGGCGACAGCGAATTCGTCGTGTGGAATTCGGCCACCATCGGTGGCAAGAAGATCGAAGACGTGATGAATGACAACGCCAGGCGCACGGGATCGGCGACAAAACAGAGCCTGCTGAAGATGACGGCACAGTCCGGCTGGGAGATCTTCAGCCGCAAGGGCAATACCTGCTACGGTATAGCGGCTTCGGCGACATCCATCGTGAAGTCCATTCTGTTCAATGAAAACCAGATTTACCCAGTCTCCGTGAATGTGGACGGCGCATACGGCTTGAGCGGCGTATTCCTGTCAGTTCCGACCATTATAGACAAGACCGGGGCCAAAGAGATCGTCGAGATCAAGCTGCAGCCGGACGAGGAAGAGGCGCTTCGAAAATCGGCCGGCGTGCTGAAGTCATTCTATAAAGAACTTGAGATGTAAAAAAACAAAGCTGCAGATCCCTGGAAACGGAGCTGCAGCCTTTTTATCAGATGTTTGGAATTCATTCCGGAGTGGCGTCTCTCAGGCGTTGAATACGTACCGGTCCATGCGCTCAAGCGCCTCCCGGATGCGGTGCGTGGGAGAGGCGAGATTGATGCGGATGCAGTCCGGTCCTTCGAAGAGATGACCGTCCTGCCAGCCGATGCCGTAGTCCCATCCCCTGTGAAGAAGTTCATTCTGTGTCATGGCGTGGGATTCAAGCCAGCCGGCGCAGTCAAGAAACATCATGTAGGTTCCCTCGGTCCGGAATGTGAAGACGCCCGGGAACTTCTGCGTGATCGTGTCATATGCGAGGTTGACGTTCCGCGATAGAACCGGAAGAAGCTGGTTCAGCCAGTCGTTTCCCTCCTCGCTGTAGGCGCCGATCAGAGCGTGCTCGGAGAAGACGTTCATGTGGTTGTAGACCAGTTTCGCACTGATGCCCTGAACCCGCTCGCGGACAGACCGGTTATAGATGACGCTGTAGCTGCCGATCAGACCGGCGAGATTGAAGGTCTTTGATGGCGCATAGAAACTGACCGTGTGATATCTTGCCCAGTCGCTGACGGACGCCGCGGGTGTGAAGGTATTGCCGTTCATGAGAAGATCAGACCATATCTCATCGGAGATGACCCAGACATCATTTTTTTCGTAGACTTCCATGGCTGCCCGGATCTCATCCCGGCTCCAGGCTCTGCCGCAGGGGTTGTGCGGATTACAGAAAATAGCGACGTGAATGTGATTTTCTTTGATCTTCCGGTCCATGTCTTCGTAGTCCATGCGCCATACGCCGGCATCATCGATTCTGAGTGGACTGTGGACGATGTGATACCCGTTGTTTTTCAGGCAGCCGGTAAATCCCATATATGCCGGGCTGTGAAGAAGAACAGCGTCGCCCGGGGATGCGAAGACCTTCAGCGCGGATACGACGCCGCCGAGGACGCCGTTTTCGTAGCCGATATCCTCGCGTGAAAGATCTGTGACACCCTTGCGGATCCGGTGCCAGTAGAGAATTGCGTCGTAATACGCATCGGAGGGGACAAAATATCCGAATGCGGGGTGCTGTGCCCGCTCGATGATCGCGTCCTGAATGGACCTGGCGGTCGGGAAGTTCATATCAGCGACCCACATCGGTATTTCATCAAAGCCGTCCCTGGGTTTTGACGGCGCAGTGCCTTTGAACTGCTCACTGCCGACGGCATCAACTGCGATGGCATCATGGCCGCGGCGGTCGATGAGCGTCTCAAAATCATACTTCATGACGGGACCTCCCTGCATCTGTGTATTCTGTCCTGAATTATACGACGATGTGACACCGGTTATGAAGATGCAGAAAAAAATTTCAGCTCACCGGCAGAAATCATAAAAACCCCTGCCGGTTCCGGCAGGGGCCTGGTCCGGTTGTCAGCTCCAGATACGTTTAATTCTTGCTGCTGTCTGGCTTCTTCACATTCAGGCTGGTCATCGAGTGAAGTCCGATGATGATCGTTGATGTGTTGTGCAGAAGCGAGGAGGTGGCAGGAGCCAGCAATCCCGCGGCGCCTGATGCGATGAGAGAACCGTTGAACGCCATGATGAAGCGGTAATGAGTCCGTATCCGCCGCATCATCGCCATGGAGAGACGGCGCAGATAAACGAGCTGCTCAAGACTGCCAGATGCGATCGTGATATCGGCGGCATTTTCCCGTAGCGGATACTTGTAAAGTCGATGTATATGCGATTTTTCGTCATTTTTCCCACGGTATGCCATCCATATGAACTCAGCGAAGAGGTAAGGGATTCATTCAAAATCATCATTGATTTACCCCTTTTCCTACGGTACCATTAACAGGAATAAGCGGGAAAAGGGGATTGTTGTATCTTCTTTCCGGGGGAATTGGTGCATGGTTAAACTCAACGACTATTTGTACAATGGAGATACGGTACTCAAGATCCTGCGCAATTATTCCCGGGATCTTAAGAGCAGCGCCAGACAGACTCGCAATCATCTGGACATGGTACACAGCAACTTTCTTCTGGAGGTGCTGGAGCTGCTGGAGCACAATGAGTTCCTCACGGCACAGTCCCAGAGGATCCGCGAGTTTTATTATTATATGGCCGGGCAATATCCGTATCTTGCATTTACGTTCAAGGGGCGCATCAAATCTCTGATCCGGATCGAGGAAAAGTTCAATGGCTATGTGGTGGAATATATCAGTGAATATCACCGGGAAACAGGCGGATATCCGAAGCTTTCGGATTTAATCGCCCAGGTGCAGCGTTTTCACGACATTATCGCCTACCGTATTATCCTTGCCATTCCAAAGTGCCATATTCCGGAAGCAGAGAAGCGAAAAAAAGAAGAACTGCGGATCTTGTATGAGATCGCCAACGCACTTCCGGAATTCCTGGAGGAGCGGGGGTTCACGCCGCAGCTCACCGGGATCGAGCAGGACAGCAAGTCACCGATGCTCGATGACTTCGTGAAACCGTACTTTCGGGATTACGTGACTAACGTGAAGGACTACGGCTACCGTTCTCTTCACATCACCTTTTATGACAACAGTGCCAGAAGTTACATCGAAATGCAGCTGCGCACCAAGGACATGGATGATGCGGCGGAAATAGGGCTTGCCAACCACAAGCTCTACGAGTTGAATCAGGAATATGAGCGCGGCAGACGCGAGGCTGTGCCAGTCGGTGAGTCGGTATATTTTGACGAGGCTTATGAGCGTGTGATGGCACTTCAGAATCTGGATCTGTCCGGTGTGGACGTGTGCATGTTCAAGGCGGTTGACAATCACCTGATGAATGACGGCTGCGGGCTGTACCGCGGGCGGCTGATCACGCCGTTTGAGCATCTTTCGCGCTTCCAGAACGATTCATCGCCGGATCTTTCGGATGGAAGGGAAGGATTTGTGCAGAGAGGAGAACACGCATGAGCATTCCGTTTTTCTGTATCCTGATCGCGTATGCGGCGGCGTCCGTATATGACATGATCTCTGCGGGAACAGGCAGAAAGCGCGTGATGAAGCCGCTGCTTATGCCGGTCCTGTTTCTGCTTTGCTGTGTGTACTGGCAGGATACCAACAAGGAGTTTGTATTTCCACTTCTTGGCGGTGTCTTCTGCGGATGGCTTGGCGACGTTTTTCTGCTCAGGACGGGAGACACATGGTTTGCGGGCGGACTTCTTTCCTTTCTGCTCGGCCACATCTTCTATGCGTTCATGTTTCTGAGTCGCGCAGCCGGCCTTGTGCCGGTGGTTCCGGAGGCGACGGCAGCCGCTGTCTATGTGGGGATTCTCATAATTACGGCAATGCGTCTGGTTCCGGTGTCTCCGGGGAAACTCAAAGTGCCGGTCGTATGCTACATGGGCGCGATTTTGTTTATGAGTTATACGGCACTGCTCTTTGCGGCTGCCCACACGGATTTCGGCTGGTTGTCGTTTGTGGGTTCGGCAGCATTTGTCATATCGGATCTGACGCTGTATGCTGGCGTTTTAAAGAAGAAAAGTGACGGTGCGATCGTTATGGGAACGTACACAGCGGCACAGCTGCTTATAGCGCTCGGAATTCTTTTGTAAATTCACTACCTGGAGGTTAATACATGATGGATATCAATGCGATGAAGAAGGCGTTCGCCGATGCGTTCGGGTCACAGGCAGACGGACTGTGTTTTGCACCGGGGCGCGTGAACCTGATCGGTGAGCACACGGATTACAACGGCGGCCATGTGTTTCCGTGCGCGCTGACATTCGGCATATACGGGCTGATCCGCCGCCGGAATGACAGGACGATGCGCTTTTATTCGATGAATTATCCGGATGCCGGCGTGATCGAGTCTTCTCTTGATGGACTTCAGTATGACCGCGCCGCTTCCTGGACCAACTATCCGAAGGGCGTCATCTGGGCAATGCAGCAGAAAAATATACAGATTCCGTCCGGATTTGACTTCCTGATTGACGGAGATATTCCGTCGGGAGCGGGCCTTTCATCTTCCGCGGCGCTCGAGGTGCTGACGGGACTTGCCGTGCGGGATACGTTCGGGCTCTCCCTTAGCATGATCGATCTGGCACTGCTGGGGCAGAAGACGGAAAATGACTTCTGCGGACTTTCCAGCGGGATTATGGACCAGTTCGCGAGCGCGATGGGGAAGAAGGACAGCGCGATCTTCCTGGATACGAAAAAGCTTGCCTACTCGTATGTGCCGCTTGCGCTCAGACATGCTCAGATTGTGATCACCAACAGCAATGTGAAGCACAGCCTCGTTTCGTCGGCGTACAATGAACGGCGGCAGCAGTGTGCGGAAGCTCTTGACAGGCTTAAGACAAGGGCTGACATCCGGGAACTGTGCGACCTGAAGCCTTCGCAGTTTGAGGCGATCAAGGATGTGATCGGCGATCCGCTCATCACGCGCCGCGCCAAACATGCCATCTACGAGAACGACCGGACTGTGAGAGCGGTAGAGTGCCTCAAAAAGAATGATATCAAAGCATTCGGTCAGCTCATGAATGCGTCGCACATCTCGCTTCGGGATGACTACGAGACATCCTGCCCGCAGACGGATCTGCTGGTGGAGATTGCGTGGTCGATCCCGGGGGTATACGGATCGCGCATCACGGGTGGCGGTTTTGGCGGCTGCACAGTCAGCATCATAGACAGTGACGCCATCGGCGAATATGAGGCAAAAGTGGACGAGCAGTACGAGAAGGAGACCGGGAAAAAGGCGCAGATTTACGTCGCCTCCGTCGGGGACGGCGCACACAGAATCGAGTGAGTCGGCAGCAAAGGACATTAGAAAGGAACGGGAATATGGAGGCGACAGAAGAGGGGATCAGGAGACTTGTGGCGTATGGACTGGCCACCGGGCTGATTGAAAAGGATGATGCAATGTATGCGGCCAATCAGCTGCTGGATGTGTGCGGTTTTGAACCGTCGCCTGATTTCACGGCGTTTGATATAAAACCGGCAGAGGGCACTCCGGACCTGGAACCGATTCTGAAGGAACTGATCGATGATGCTGTGGCGCGTGGGATCTGTGAGGACGGTACGGCAAGCCGGGATCTGTTCGATACGCGGCTCATGAACTGCCTGACGCCAAGACCCTCGCAGGTAACCGCACAGTTTCACCGGTTGTACAGGGAAAGCCCGGAGGCTGCAACCGGGTATTTCTACAAGCTGTCGCAGGACAGCGACTATATCCGGACGTACCGCGTGAGGAAAGACCTCAAGTGGGTCACTCAGACCCGGTATGGAAATCTTGACATCACGATCAATCTCTCTAAGCCGGAGAAGGACCCGAAGGCCATCGCCGCGGCGCTGCGGCGCCAGAGTGCCAGCTATCCGAAGTGTCTTCTGTGCCCGGAAAACGAGGGGTACGCCGGCAGGCTCGATCACCCGGCCAGACAGACTATCCGTCTGATTCCGCTCACGCTCGGGAACCAGACCTGGTATATGCAGTACAGCCCGTATGTATATTACAACGAACACTGCATCGTGCTCTCCGGAGAGCATACTCCGATGAAGATCGACCGCATGACGTTTGTACGGCTGCTTGAGTTCGTGCAGATGTTTCCGCATTACACGATCGGGTCCAACGCGGATCTGCCGATCGTAGGGGGATCCATCCTGACGCATGAACACTTTCAAGGCGGGCGGTACACATTCGCCATGGCGAAAGCGCCGTTACGGGAGAAGCTGGTTTTCAAGGGATTCGAGGACGTTGCAGCCGGAATCGTGAACTGGCCTATGTCTGTGATCCGGCTTGACGGCAAAGAGCCGGAACGCCTTGTGGCGCTCGCAGACAGAATTCTTGCCGCGTGGCGGGAGTATTCTGACGAATCGGCGCAGATCCTGGCATACACACAGGATGGCACCACAAGAACGCCGCACAACACCATCACGCCGATCGCGCGCATGAGCGGCGGTCTGTACGAGCTTGACCTCGTGCTGCGCAATAACCGGACAACCGAGGAGTATCCGCTGGGAATCTTTCATCCGCACCAGGAGCTGCATCACATCAAGAAAGAGAATATCGGCCTGATCGAAGTGATGGGACTGGCTGTTCTGCCCGCAAGACTCAAGACGGAGATGGCGCTTGTCATGGACACAGTCCTTTCCGGCGGGCGGGTCGCTGACGATCCGCGGATCGCGTCGCATGCGGCCTGGGTCAGCGGCATTCTCAGCCGGCATCCGGAGTTTGCGCCGGAAAAAGCGCCGTTTGCGCGCTCAGACCGTGAGGCTCTGCGGCAGGTCCTCCGTCAGGAGATCGGTGTAGTGTTCTCCAAGGTTCTTGAGGACGCAGGCGTTTTCAAGGATACGGATGCGGGACATGAAAGTTTCATAAAATTTGTCGATTCTGTGAACCATGAGTGCTGACAGGGTGAAAATGCTTTCTGATTGTGCTAGTATACAGGTAATACATTTTTACAGAAAGAAGGAATGGTTATGGGTTTATTCGGTAGCAAAGATCCGTCTGAGAAGATGGCGAAGCTGGTAGCGAAGCACAAATTCTCGGACCTTGACAAGTATGTGCACGAGGACAAGGACACGCAGATCAAACTCGCTAAGGCATGTGCAGGGTCTTCTGACAACAGCTGCATCGACCTGATCTTCCGTCTGATGGACGCGGGCGACGATGATGTCAAGATCGAGTGCTGCAATACGCTGCAGAAGGTCGGATCGGAGCATGCTGTTACATTCCTGCAGCAGTATATGGCTTCCGCGCCTGAAGGGAGCAAGCTGAGAGAAGCGCTGGTTGACGCGATTCAGGCCTGCCACAAGAACGGCTGATAAGAACACAAGTAAGGCAGAAAGCCCCGGAGCCTCCAGACAGGCCCCGGGGCTTTCTGCGCCTGTGAGCTTGTTTTTTCGGGAATGCTTGGGTATTATATTAGCCACAGCAAAATATACAGGGAGGACAGATCATGAACGGTGCACAAGCCATGGTGAGATGCCTTCAGGAAGAGGGTGTGACGACGATCTTCGGAATTCCGGGCGTTGCCATTGCTCCTTTCTATGAGGCCATATACAATCAGGACAGTATCCGGCATATTCTGGTGCGGCAGGAACAGGCGGCCGGCCACGCAGCGAGCGGATATGCGCGGATTTCCCGAAGGCCTGGCGTGTGCGTCACGTCGTCGGGGCCCGGAGCAACGAACCTGATAACAGCTCTTGCGACGGCCTATGCGGACAGCATCCCGGTCGTCGCGATCACCGGTCAGGTGAACAGCGCGCTCCTGGGACGCGATGTATTTCAGGAAGCCGATATGCGGGGCGCAACCTCCAGCTTCGTGAAATACAGCTATCTGGTGAAGGATGCGGATGACATCCCTCGGGTGTTCCGGGAAGCCTTCTACATCGCGAATACCGGCCGCAAGGGCCCGGTTCTGATTGATATCCCGTGCGACGTACAGGCGCAGAAGCTCGAGAAAGCTTTTCACTATCCGGAAGATGTCGATATCCGCGGATACAAGCCGACGGCCAGAGGCAACAAGTCGCAGATGGACAAGGTGATCGAGACGATCAACAAGTCTAAGAAACCACTGATCTGCGCCGGCGGCGGCGTCATTCTGGGCAATGCGGAGCAGGAGATCCGTTCATTCTGCGAAAAGTTCAACATACCGCTTGTCTCCACGATGATGGGCATAGGGGTTCTTCCCAAGAAACATCCACTGTATTTCGGGATGCTGGGCAACAACGGCAAGCCGTATGCCAACAAGGCCGTGTCCGGCGCGGATCTTCTGATCATCGTCGGCGCCCGGGTGGCGGACCGCGCAGTCCCGAAACCCGATGCCCTTGAGCAGCGCCTGAAAGTCATTCACATCGATGTCGATTCTGCCGAGATCGGGAAGAATCTAGGCCCGACGATCCCTCTGGTTGGCGATGCAAAGCTGATTTTCAGGAAACTTCTGGATGCGGACATTCACGTCGGGACAGAAGGCTGGATCAACACACTTGAGGAATTCAAAAAGAATACAGTCGATACCCGTGTTTTCAGTGACAAGCTTGTGAATCCGATGACACTCGTCACGACTCTCTCCGAGAAAATGGACGATGACGGAATCTATGTGGCAGATGTGGGGCAGAATCAGCTCTGGTCCGCTGACAACTACATCATGAAAAATGGCCGCTTCCTCACCACAGGCGGTATGGGTACGATGGGCTATTCCATCCCCGCCTCCATTGGCGCAAAGCTGGCAGATCCCGGCAAGCAGGTGGTGACCGTCGTCGGTGACGGTGCGTTTCAGATGTCCATGTACGAACTGGGCACCATCGCGGTGAATAAACTGCCAATGAAGATCATCGTGGTCAAGAACCGGTATCTGGGGCTCGTGAGAGAACATCAGGAGAAGGTGTACAACGGGCATTATTCCGGCGTCGCGCTGTACGACTATCCGAAGTATGACAAGCTGGCTCAGAGTTACGACATGGAGTATTTTCATGTTGATTCCAATGAGGCGCTTCCGGAGGCCCTTGACAGCTTTCTGTCCTGCAGCCGGGCGGCTTTGATGGTCTGTGACGTAGACAGTCTTGACAAGACGAAATGAGAGGAGACGCTGTATGAGAGGAATATTTTCGGTTCTGGTTGAAAATAAGGATGGCGTCCTTTCCGCGATCTCCGGATTGTTTGCGCGCCGCGGCTTCAATATCGACTCACTGGCGGTTGGTACGACCGAGAAAAAAGATGTGTCGAGTATGACGATCGTGTCCACCGGCGATGAGCGCACCATATCGCAGATTGAAAAACAGCTGAACAAGAAAGTGGATGTCATCAAAGTGCGCCGCCTTGACGAGACGAGAACGGTCGAACTTGAGATGCTCCTTATCAAGATCTCGTATTCGGCCACGAATCGTGCCGCTCTGATCGAGCTGTGCTCTGTCATGGGCGCAAAGATCATGCATGTTTCTCCGAAATATATGATCATTGTGATGGCGAAGGATCCGGAATCTATTGAGGATTTTATTATGCTCTGCAAGCCGTTTGGAATCCTCGAGACACAGAGAACGGGATCGATTGCGATGGCGAAGAAGTAACATACCGGTGACCCGGCGCGGTATACCAGATAAGCAGCAAGCCGCAGTCCCTGCGAATGGACTGCGGCTTGTTTGCGTTTATTGAGTTGCAGCGGTTGGCTTTTACAAGCTGCTATGGTTACAGGATGTCAATTGTCTCTCCGGCGAGCGCCTTGTTCATGCTGCGCACAGCGCAGAACTTGCCGCACATGCTGCAGGTGTCGCTGTGGTCGTCTTCGGGTCGGCGGGAATCGCGGATGGCC
>DGVL01000157.1 GCA_002394965.1 Lachnospira sp. UBA4285 | reverse complement strand
TTCTACATCAGCGAGTACTATCTGAGCCACGAGTTCAAAAGGCACACCCACCGCACAGTCATCGAATACGTGAACCATACCCGCATCGTCAAGGCGCAGCGCATGATTCTGGACACCTCCCTGAATTTTACGCAGATCGCGGCACAGACCGGTTTTTCCTCCCTCACACACTTTAACCGCACCTTCCGCAAAGTCACCGGTATGTCTCCGTCTGAATTCCGGCACGGCCATCACGCGAAATAATAATTGACATCCACTCTTAGCTGTATATAATTGTATATGTACAGTAAGTACATTGCAGTGTACCGGGCGGATCCGACCAGAACAAGGCGGATACCGACATCTGTCATTCTTTTATCAGGAGCAGGAATGTGAAAATCATAATCAGCAGTCAGTCTGAGCTTCCGATCTATGCGCAGATCGAAGAGGAGATAAAGAATCAGATTCTCGACGGGACCATTCCGGAAGGCACCCTCCTGCCGTCCATCCGGAAGCTGGCTCGTGAAACCGGCGTCAGCGTCATCACGACGACGCGCGCCTACTCTGACCTGGAAAGTCGCGGCTATATCGCATCCCAGCCGGGGAGAGGAAGTATTGTTCTCCCCCAGGATAACAAACTGCTGCGGGAACAGTACCGGAAAGAGATCAAGGAAGACCTGACGCATGCCGTTGCCGCTGCCAGACAGACCGGCATGGACCGGCAGGAGTTTGACTCGCTCCTCGACTCAGTCTGGGACTCATGAGGAAAATCATATGGACCTGTTATCCGTAGAACATCTTTCAAAACAGTACAAAAAGACACAAAAGCAGGGCGGCTTTTCGCTGCAGAACATTTCATTCTCCGTCCCGGCCGGCTACATCTGCGGCTATGTCGGGCGCAACGGTGCCGGGAAGACAACGACGCTGAATGCCATCATGCACCTTGTCCGGCCGGACTCCGGAGAAGTCCTGATAGACGGCGTCTCCTTCGAAGAGGATCCGGTCAGCTACCGGCGTCAGATCGGGTATGTCGGGGATGCCTCCTATTTCCCGAAGGATTTCACCCTCAGGGATATCCGGGAAATCCTGGCGGATTTTTATCCGTCCTTTGACATGAAAAACTTTGACCGCCTCGCCGCCCGCTGGGAACTGCCGGCGAAACCGAAGATCAAAACCTACTCCCGGGGCATGAAAGTGAAGCTCATGTTCGCGTCCGTTCTCGCCAGGGATACGAAAATCCTTATCCTTGACGAGGCCACCAACGGTCTTGACCCGATGATGCGAAACGAACTGCTTGCCATGCTTCAGGAGTACGTAGAGGACGGAAACCACAGTATCCTGTTTTCGACACACAACATGGAAGATCTGCAGGATATCGCCGACTATATATTCTTCATCGAAGAAGGAAGAAAAGTCTTCTTTCAGGCAAAAGATGAACTGCTGGAGGAATATCTTCTCGTAAGGGGCGGTCTATCCGATCTGACGCCGGAACTTACCGGCCGGCTCACCGGCATTCAGAAAAACGAATTCGGTTTTTCGGCACTCTATCCGGTCGCCGAGAACTGTGTGCCGCCTGCCGGCCTGCTGAGTGAAAAACCGACCGTCGACGAAATTATTGTTCACATGCTCAGACAGATGAGGGAAACCGTATGACACTGTTGAAACTCTTGAAAATAGACATAAAGAAAGCCAGATGGAACCTCATGATTCTGGTTACGATTCCGCTCATCGGACTTGCCGTACTTTCTGAGAGGGAACTCAGCTGGTCGTCAGGTATCTTCGTCACCCTTTACTGCCTCTTCGGCGGCATCGTCGTGGCAGTCGTCCCGTTTGCAGCGGAGAATGCCGAGGAGGCCGGATTCCTTGAGATGCTTCCGGTCAAGCCGGGACTTTCCGTCATCTCGCATTTCACCTTCAGCGCCCTGTGCATTATGGTCAGCGGCGGGCTGGGGCTGCTTGTCGGTCTTATCGCGAGCCTCGCAGGCAGCTCACCCTCGCCGCTTTACCCGGGCAGCCTGAATCTGGCTTCCCTATACGATTCCGCCTTTGGCGTCGCGCTTCTGTTCACCGCCATTGAATGCCTCCTCCTCACCATCTGCCGGTACAATACGCTTCAGGTGCTCCAGCTTATCCGGATCCTGCCGGCATTCGTCTTTTTCTTCGGCAGCACTGGTCTTCTGCAGAATATGGAGACGACTTCGGCGATATTCAGAATTCTGAACGAGAACGGCCTTGTTATTTTTATCATCTGCGCTGTCTCTTTTGCCGTCCTGGCCGCTGTATCACGGGGGATCGCAGTGCGGCGCGGGAGATGAAATCTCCCTCTGTTCTTAGTGTTAGCAGAATGCCGGTTTTGACCCTGTCTGCAAGGTCAAAACCGGCATTCTTCAAGCAAAGCCTCTTACTTCCCACTCTCCGTCCCGTACACCTCAATCTGCGTCAGTGCCGGAAACGGGCTCGGGTCATCTGCCTTTTTCAGCGCATCAAGCGTGAGCCATGTGACGTTTCTTCTGCCGATATTTCTGAACACATGCGGCTCGCCTGCCTTCTTTTCCATATGCACCGTCAGCTTCTCTCCGTCGGAGAATGTGAACGTTCCTTCTGTCCACCAGCTGTCGTGCGGGAAATCAGCCCGCGTGTACAGGCGGATCTCATCGATGTTGACCGGCCGTCCGAATTCCAGTTTCAGGCATGCCTCCGGATCCCGGTTGATCCCCCAGGATGCATATGGCCACTCGCCGTGAGAGCTTGTCGCTATGATCCCGTCGATAGCATTGCGGGCCGCAAAGACCGCCTCACCCCGGGTCTCGATGTTGGCCGATGCGTGCGGATACAGGCCGTCCGCCTCCGGAAGATCCATCGGATTCACCGCCAGATTCCGATACCCAAGCTCGAAGGCATCCGCCTCTCGAATCCGCGCATAATGCCGGTTCCCGACGAAGGCAAGCGGATTGTGCCCCCTCTTTTTTTCGTAAAATGGTATCGTGTAGCGCACCGTGTCCTTCGCGGCCAGTACGAGCGCCGGCCCGACGCCTTCGTCAATCGTGATGTCGTAAAAGTGCCCGGGAACAAGCCCCTCGATCACAAAATAATCCCCCGGCATGTACTCGCCGGCCCATGCGAGCACTGCCTCGCTTCTCCCGGCCGCCGACACCTTTTCTGAATCATCCCACGACTGTCTGAGTGTAATCTTCATGGCAGAATATCCATTTCCTTCCCGCAGGGCTCTGTGGCCTCTGTTCTTTCTCTTCAGTATACACATTCCCGGGTTAATATTTAATACAATTTTCAAGCCAGATCATGCGAAATCTTTCAATCTTTCAATACAGATTTCCTTTCCTTCGCATAGCTTCCCAGCAGTGTCAGATCCGGCGTCTTCGCTGCCAGGAAGCAGCCCGGATGCTGAAAAAAACTGACCTCCCGATTCAGGAGATCAGTTTCTATGTAGGTTATCCGGACAATAATTATTTTGTAAAGGTATTCCGTTCCGAATACGGCGTGACACCGACAGACTACCGTTCCAAGAAGGGAGAGGCTCCGGTGTTTTCCTCAGTAGATTCCGGTCCCTCGACCAGCTGATCTGGCAACATGTGAAACGCCCCGCGCAATAAGACAATATGTAATGGCCC
>DGVL01000127.1 GCA_002394965.1 Lachnospira sp. UBA4285 | reverse complement strand
TGTCATTGAGGTCAACCCGCGCTCCAGTCGGACGGTGCCGTACATCAGCAAGGTGACAGGGATACCGATCGTGCCGCTTGCCACGCAGGTCATCATGGGACGAACGATCCGGGAGCTCGGGTATCGCCCGGGGCTGCAGAAGAAAGCTGACTACTACGCGATCAAGATGCCAGTGTTCTCGTTTGAAAAGATCCGGGGCGCGGATATATCTCTCGGCCCGGAGATGAAGAGTACTGGTGAGTGTCTCGGAATATCGAAGAACTTCGATGAGGCGCTCTACAAGGCGTTCCTGGGAGCCGGCATCCGCCTTCCGAAGCACCGCCAGATTATCATGACTCTGCGCGACGCGGACAAGGAAGACGGTGTTGACATCGCGAGACGGTTCGAGAAACTCGGCTACAAGATCTACGCGTCCCGCGGCACGGCCAGAGTTCTGCAGGAACACGGCGTACACGCCATCCGTGTGAACAAGATCGGCCAGGAAGCTCCGACACTGCTGGATCTTATTCTGACGCACAAGATCGATCTGGTCATCGATACGCCGGAGAGCGGCATAGAGCACGCTCTGGACGGTTTCACCATCCGCCGCACGGCAATCGAGACCGGCGTTCACTGCCTGACAAGCCTTGATACAGCTCACGCGCTGATCAGCTCACTGGAGCACGCATTCGCCAGCGATGAACTCTCGATCATCGACATTGCAAAGATCGATCAGAGGGCGGAGATGGAACACGAGGCACTGTGACAATCAGACAATATAAGAATCCCGCGGAGTGCAGCTTTTACGGCTGCCCCCGCGGGATGTTTCTGTTAATTCCGCTTTTTGGCCTTGATCTGCTCTGCGTACATACTCGGCGTAATCCCGGTTTTCTTGCGGAAGAGCTGTGAGAAATACTGCGGGTTGTTCCCGAAACCGATTTTTTCGGCTACATCGGCGATGAGGACGTTCGGATTGCTCTCGATGATCTTCTGCGCGCGATTTATCCGCACGTCGGTGAGATAGGCGGAGAATTTCTGCCCCATCTCGTGGTGGAACTTACGGGACACATAATCCACATTCATGTACAGGTACTGCTCGCATATATACTTCAGAGTCAGCAGCGGGTTGTCGATGTTGCGGTTGACGTAGTCGCAGATCCGGTCGGTCAGGCTTTCCTCGGCTCCCTGGGCCTTGCGGCGTGCCGCAAGGAGCTCGTGGATTTTACCGCTCACCTTGTCGTGCAGTACGTCGACAGAATTCTGTGTCTCGATACCCTTCAGCCATTCGATCATGGCGTAGCTCTCGGCGGTGTCATTGGTGATCTTCAGCAGAAAGCTGACGGCCATCTGCCGGTAGAGCACCAGATCCTTTATGGCGGCAAAGGCTGAGATCAGGTTCTGCTCGTCCTCCGGCGAACCGTGAACAGCTTTATCATAGAGGCTTTCGATCTGATTGGAGATCCCGGTGTAGTTGATCTCCATGAAGGGCTGAAAATTATTGATGTAGTAGAAACTTCCGTACCGGCGGATTTTTCCAATCAGCACCTCCACAAGCCGGCGGCCGTCTGGTATCAGGCTGTTCTCCCATTCCAGTGTTGTAGGCCCGAAGTCCCCCCTGACGCGCGAGAGGAAATTGGTGACGTATCCGGTTTCCATCTTCGGGTCGGAATACATGAGCATGTAGGTATTCCGCACATATACGGAGTAGAGTGTAACCTGCGGCATGCGCCGGGTGTATTCTTCCTTGAGCTCCGCCAGAAAGTCTCCGAGTTTCTCCGGCGGGAGATAATAGATGTAGAACAGCCGGAACGCGTAGTGATCAAAGTCAAAGTAGGCTTCGTACTGCCGGATGAGATCATCGACGGGCTGATCTCTGAACATCGCCTCGTTGATGATGGAAGCCATGACGCCCTGCCTGGCAGCGTCATGCAACAGGAAGACTTCATTGTCAACCGGGTGCTTCTCCTTGGCCTTCCGGGCGTCCTGAAGCGCTTCGGCCGTTGCTTTCGTGATGTCGTCCTTGCTGCAGGGCTTCAGCAGATAGTGCCGCACGCCGTATTTCATGCTCTGCTGGGCATACTCGAATTCACTGTATCCGGACAGAATGATGAACTGTGTGTCCAGATGCAGTTCACTGCAGTTGCGGATCAGATCCAGTCCATTCATGCCCGGCATCCGGATGTCTGCGATGCACACATCCGGAGGGTCCTCCGTGATAGCGGTCATCGCGTCCACTCCGTTGCTGTAGGTCCCGGCGAGCGTGGCACCGATGGACTCCCAGTCGATCATTTTTGAGATGCCTTCCAGAATTATCGGCTCGTCATCGACGATCATAATTTTCTGCATTTAGTTAACTCCTGTCCTGGAATTGTCTTCAGTATCCTTACCGGACTCCTGAAACGGAATCCGAATCGACGCCACGGCAAAGCCTCCCTCATTGCTTAAGCTCAGGCCGTATGAATCACCAAAGAGAAGACGGATCCTCGTCTGTATATTGAGAAGTCCGATGCCAAACCCGTGATCTGAGTGCCGGTCTTCTGACACCTGATCACGGCTTTCCTGCAGCCGGGAAAGCAGATCTTCCTGAAAGACAGAACCGTCGTTCTTGACGCGGCACACCAGATCATCTCCGATGTGTCTGGCCTGTACGGTGATATGACAGGTGTCGATCATCTCTTCCAGACCGTATTTTATCGCATTTTCCACGAGAGGCTGAAGAGAAAGTGTTGGAATGAGCGCGTCCTCAGTTCCATTCTCAACGGCAAATGAAAATACAAGCCGGTTGTTGTAGCGGATCTCCTGGATGGTGATATAGGATCGTATGAGAGACAGCTCTTCCTTCAGCGGAATCAGGGACTTGTGCGAGGAGAGCGTGGCGCGCAGCATCTTCCCCAGGGATTCAGCCATGAGGGAGATCTCCTCACTGCCGGAGAGCTGAGCTTTCCAGTAGATTGTATCCAGCGTGTTGTACAGAAAATGCGGATTGATCTGGGATTCCAGCGACCGGATCTGCGCTTCGCGGTACAGGATCTCATTCTTGTAATTCTGGTCGATGAGCGTCGTGATCTGATGTGTCATGTCGTCGAACTGCCGGTGAAGGACTCCGATCTCGTCTTTGCGGTCGCGGTAGTCGTGCATGCCTTCGGGGACGGGTTTTTGCAGAGAGAATGCGTGAATCTTGTCCACCAGACGGTCGATATGGACCAGGATTGAATCGATCAGGCGGTCGGTGACCTGGAGCATGCCGAGAACACCCAGCAGGATGACGGCGAAGATCAGGAAAACGGTCCGGTACAGATTGCTGGTGATGGCGTCGTACGGGATAAAGGCGGCAATGGTGAAATCCGAGAATTCCGGCACATACGAGCAGGCGGCGAAGTAATCGTGCCCGCCGGCGCGAACACGCGCGTAACTTCCGGGCTTCATGTGGCGGACTTCATCCGGTACTTCAACCGTCTCATCAGACAGATTTACGCGCACCGAAGATTTGTAACTGAGAACCGTGTTGTACTGTCCGAAATTGCGGATCATGATGTCGGACTCCGAGAGGAGATCGGACACGTCAAGAGCGATGACCATGCACCCGAGATCCCGCAGATCCATGCCGTCGATCTTTCGGATCTCACGGACCAGATACAGATATCCGGACTCTTCTGATCCCATGACCCAGCAGGCAGACCCTCTGGCGGCCTTTGCCTGCTCCTCGGCGGATGTCAGGATCGAAATATCAATATCTTTTGTGTAAGGACTTGTGGTGTAGACATTGTCGTTGCTGCGGATCGCGATATAGGATATGGATCCGCCGCGGTTCGTCTCAAACATCGTCAGGAGATAGGAGGTCAGCGTGGTGTACACGATGGACGTCGTGCGGGGCGTCGGATCTTCTTCTGCCAGGGAACTCAGAGCATCCTGTACCTGAGATGCTGCCAGAATTGTGTAAGACAGGCTCTCCGCCTGCTGAAGCCTGTCATGAATGGAAGAACCGGTGAAATTCAAGTTGGCGGCAAAAGAGCGGTAAGACACCTTGTCATAAGCTGAGGACAGGAGGCGGTAGCAGGAGGCGAAGAGTACGATGAGAACCGTCGAGTACAGCAGGAGTATGGAGAGAAATTTTCTGCGCAGCGCAAGATTGTTGAATCGGCTGTGCAGCCTGCTTTTACACGTTGGTTTTTTCATATCTGCCTCGCCTTCCTGATCTGTGCCGCATTACTTTTTCTTTTTCTGGGCACCGAATTCTTCACTTAAAGTTTCGCCCTGTGCAGCTTCGAAGTCCACACCGGTGCTGTTTGGCTCATCGTTGTCGAAACGGTAGTCCTTGCCCGGAAGGACCGCGTTCAGGATGATGCCGACCAGCGATCCGACAGCCAGACCTGAGAAGCTGACAGTCACGCCGCCTGCCGTCAGATCGATGGCGCCGGCAGCGGAATAATTGATGCCGATGGAGAGAACCAGAATCAGCGCTGCGATGATCACATTGCGGCTCTTGCTGAAGTCCACGCGGGTTTCTACGATATTGCGGACACCAACGGCGGAGATCATACCATAGAGCACAAGGGAAATACCGCCCATGGTAGCTGCCGGCATAACTTCGATGACAGCAGCGAATTTCGGACAGAACGAGAGCAGGATCGCCAGTACGGCGGTGATACGGATGACCATGGGGTCATAGACCTTGGTCAGTGTGAGTACGCCGGTATTCTCGCCGTAAGTGGTATTGGCCGGCGCGCCGAACAAAGATGCGATAATGGTCGCAAGGCCGTCGCCTGTCAGCGTTCTGTGCAGCCCCGGATCTTTTATGAAGTTGCGACCGACGGTGGAGGATATGGCGGAGATATCGCCGATGTGCTCCATCATGGTGGCGAAGGCAATCGGAACGATGGTGACGGCGGCCGTCACAAGCAGTCCGGTGTCGGCGTGTCCGCTGGTGAAGATCGAGAAGACAGTACGGCTGTAATCAATCGGACTTCCAAACCAGGCGGCTTCGCGAACCGGCGTGAAGTCGATCACACCCGCCATGGCAGCGGCGATGTAGGAACCGATGACACCCAGAATGACAGGTATAACCTTCACCATGCCGATCCCCCAGATATTGCAGACGACGATGATGACGATGGCTGTCAGCGCAATCCACCAGTGGGTGGAGCAGTTGTCAATTGCTGATTTCGAGAGATTCAGGCCGATGGCTATGATGATCGGTCCTGTCACGATCGGCGGAAAGTAGCGCATTACCCGGTTGGCGGTGAAAAGCTTGAAGAGTGCCGCAAGCAGCAGGTACAGAAGCCCCGAACAGGCCACTCCGAAGCACGCGTACGGCAGCAGCTCCGGCTCGCCGTGCGGAGCAATTGCGGCATATCCGGCAAGAAAAGCAAAGGATGAGCCCAGGAAAGCCGGCACCTTGCCCTTGGACAGCAGATGGAACAGAAGCGTTCCGATACCTGCGAACAGCAGTGTGTCGCTCACAGAGATGCCGGTCAGAACCGGAACGAGCACTGTCGCGCCGAACATCGCGAACAGATGCTGAAATGCCAGGATGAGTACCCTACCCGTTCCCAGCTGGCGAGCGCCAAAGACCGGCTCTTCACCGATCTGTATCCTGTTTTTACTCATACGTTTTCCCTCCCTGTTGTGTACGTATGGTTTTTCAACTCAAACTTGTAAAAGTATAGAGCATAGAAGAGAAAAAAGAAAGCCTGCAGCTGCCGGGGGTTTTTCTTTTTGACCGGGGCGTTTATAATGAAAACAGAAGTGTCGGAGAAAGAGAGTGCGTGCAAAGCCTTCTTCTGTTCTGCCGGCGCACATAATTGCTCAAAAGAAGGTATTCATTTATGCGCAAAACCAATCTGCTTCTGAGGTGGACATCCATTTTCTCTGTGCTTCTGGGGATTCTTCTGCTGGCGGGGGGAATCTGCACAGCACTTTCGTCCCGCAGCGCAGCAGCTGCGGATTTCCGCGGAGTGCTGGATATCTACCTGGACCGGCTGCTCACCTGGGATGCCATCCGCTCGTTTGGCGGGCAGGATATGATGCTGGCGTCAATTATGGTCGTGTTCGGCGTGATCTATCTGCTCCTGGGCGTATCGGGCCTCACGAACCGCCGCCTCCTTTCCACGGTCATTTCCGCGGCGCTCATCGTTCTGCTCGTGATCACCAGCATGCGGACAGGGTATTCTCTTCTCATCAGTGCGGATTTTCTTCTGATGATTCTGTATTTCATCGGCAGCCTTCATGTATCCAGAAGATGACGTCTCCCTGCATTTGTCGAATATGTATGAAAAATGACGGACGACCTGGCTGGAAGTAGGTAATTTGTTCAACCAGGTCATTTTTTTATATACCTTCCGGGATCCTCCGCCGGATATAATGAAATCACGATTTGAATTTATCTATTTATTCTTATCTTGGGAGGAACAACATGAGAAATCTTAAGAGAGGCGCGGCCGCTGCACTGGCAGCTGCCATGGGCGCAGGACTGCTTGTCGGCTGCGGAGGCGCGTCAAGCGGAACAACGAGCGCAGCTGCAGGCGGCTCGAAGACGAGCGCAGCAGCGGGCAGCAGCACGACCAAGGCTGCTTCCGGCAGCTCTACAGGCGATGCAAACATGGTATTTGCCTGGTGGGGCAACCAGACCAGAAACGAGAGAACATCCAACGCGATCACGAAGTACCAGGAGCAGAATCCGGGTGTGAAGATCGAGGGACAGTTCTCGGAGTGGAATGACTACTGGCAGAAGCTTGCAACCAATTCGGCCGGCAATGCACTTCCGGATATCATCCAGATGGACTACCAGTATCTGAATCAGTACATGAACACCGGACTTCTGTATGATCTGACGGAGTTCACGAAAGACGGGACCATTGATACATCCAAGTGGAACCAGAACATGATCAACGCCGGGACGATGGACGGCAAGCTTGTCGCTGTGTGCGCCGGCATCAATGCTCCGGCACTCGTCTATGACAAGGCAATCACGGACAAGGCGGGCGTGACCATCAAGGATAACATGTCCATTGATGAGTTCATCGAGGCGAGCAAGAAGATCTACGAGACGACCGGCTACAAGACCAATATCCAGTACGGCACGGCACAGGAGATCTTCAGCTACTGGAGCCGCGCGGATGGCGCGATTCTCTTCAACACCGGCAAGGTAGATGCGACAGCTGAGAACCTCGCGAAGTACTTCAAGATCTACGAGGACGGCGAGAAGGACGGCTGGATGCTTTCTCCGACTGTATTCGCAGAGATCACAATCGGTTCTGTAGAGCAGGATCCGCTTGTATACGGGGATAACCCGGAGAACCAGTCCTGGTGCACATTCTGCTGGTCCAACCAGTATGTTGCGGTACTCAAGGCAGCCAAGGAAGGTCAGGATATGCAGATGACCACATGGCCGAGTGCAGATCCGAAGAAGTCGGATTTCCTGAAGCCGAGCCAGTTCTTCTCGGTATCTTCAAGCGCAAAGGATCCGAAGGCGGCAGCAGCATTCATCAACTGGCTGACCAACAGTGAGGACGCCAACAACATCCTGCTCGGCGAGCGCGGCATCCCGATGAACAGCGACATCGCTGACAAGGTATCGGCTCAGCTCTCCGAAAACGATCAGAAGACTTACACATTCGTGAACACGGTTGTTGCAAAGAACTGCTCCGACATCAACCCGCCGTATCCGGACGGGTACACAGAAGCCGGCAAGGCTCTGAATACGATTCTTGAGGCTGTATGCTACGGTCAGGAGACCGCGGAACAGGCCGGACAGGATCTGGTGAGCCAGGGAACAGCTGCTCTGGCAGCTAAGGCTTCAGCCAAGTAAATAACGCGGCAATCTTGTCTGCACAAAGCAGGAGAGGAGGGAAAATCCCCTTTTCTCCTGCTTTTTTACTGCAGCAGGAAACTCCGCCATTCTGCATAAGATTCCTGAGAAATGCAAAATGCACAAAAACATTGCGATACACCTTGGAATAGACAGCAAAGTGACCAAATCAGTCGGTTTTTTACATTGTATAACGGCACAGAGCGGGTTATTCTGTAAATATCAATAGCAGTACAGTTCTATATAGCAACTGTGCAGCTCGTGGGGAGGAAATATATGACAAGAAGGGTAACAGCAGCCGCAATGGCTGCGCTGATGGGAGCCAGTGTACTTGCCGGCTGCGGCGGCACGGGTACAGCACAGACAAGCGCCGCATCAAAGACATCTGCAGCAGCGGCAAGTTCGACAGCGACAACAGCAGCGCCAGCGGGAAGTACGTCCGGTGATGTCAGCATGGTATTTGCATGGTGGGGCAACCAGACGAGAAATGAGCGCACGACGAATGCGATCGAACAGTATCAGAAGGACAATCCGGGCGTAAAGATTGACGGCCAGTTTTCCGAGTGGAATGACTACTGGCAGAAGATGGCAACGGCAGCGGCCGGAGGGCAGGCACCGGACATCATGCAGCAGGACTATCAGTATATCAATCAGTATGCAAAGTCCGGCCAGCTTCTGGATCTGACGCCGTATATTGAAAACGGCACACTGGATTCTTCCAAGTGGGACAAGAACATGCTGGAGTCCGGCACAGTCGACGGCAAGATAATCGCGATATGCGCGGGCATGAATGCGCCGGCACTGGTCTACAATAAAACGATTACCGATGAGGCCGGTGTGACAATCAAGGATAATATGACGCTTGATGAGTTCGTTGCGGCAGCGAAGACGATCTATGAGAAGACCGGATATAAGACAGATCTGTCCTATGGAACCGTGCAGGAGCCGATGAACTATCTGCTCAGATCGGACGGTGTGGTTCTGTTTGGAGACGGGAAGCTGAATGCCACGAAAGAACAGCTGACGAAGTATTTCAAGGTATACGAAGACGGGATTAAAGAAGGCTGGGAACTCGGACCGGATGTGTATGCAGACATAACCATCGGTTCCATCGAGCAGGCGCCGATTGTTGCAGGGACGTCACCGGACAAGTCCGCGTGGAACACGCTGTTGTGGTCGAACCAGTATACCGCCATGAACAAGCTGGCCAAAGAGGGAATGGACCTGGAGATGACAACGTGGCCAAGCCCGGATCCGAAGAAGTCTGATTTCATCAAACCGGGACAGTTCTTCTCGGTGACATCAGGGACCAAAAATCCGCAGGAAGCGGTAAAGTTCCTGAATTATCTGATCAACAGCACTGAATGCAATGATATTCTTATGGGCGAGCGCGGCGTTCCGATCAACTCCGATGTGGCGGATAAGATCAAGAGTCAGCTGGATGAGACAGATCAGAAGATTTACAATTACATCTACAACGTAGTACAGCCGAACTGCTCCGTCATCAATCCTCCGTATCCGGACGGATATGCAGAGGCGGGGAAGGTGCTTAACAATGTGGTGGAAGAGCTCTGCTACGGTCAGATTGATGCATCGCAGGCAGCTGATGAATTCCTGGCGCAGGGCGGCGCTGCTCTGGCTGCCAAATCGGGAAGCTGATTCCTGAATAGAACTCAACGGGGCTGCAGGAGGGTGTACTCCTGGCAGTCCCGTTTTTGCGGTGTTTGGATACATTTTACAAAAACTGGTTTTGTATAGATCAGAAAAGTAGGAAATTTTGAGGCAATGGGTAGGTTTTATGCGTTATAATAAACAAAAGCAGATCGTATAATAAGTTCATATTCATAAAAAGGAGTGATTGAAATGGGCAATCAGCAACCTGTGAAGACTGCCGCCTCTGCGCCCGCAAGGAAACGTAAAATCGGCAATCCGATCAACAACGAGAAAACGGCCGGCTACATTTTCACGTTGCCGTTCACGTTCGGCTTCCTCATGTTCATGGTGGTGCCGATGGCAATTTCGCTGTACTATGCATTCTGCCAGTACAACATTCTTCAGCCGCCGGTATTCATCGGATGGGACAACTTCGCTAAGATGGGAAGCGATGCAATCTACCAGAAATCTATCGGCGTAACTTTTTACTTTGCACTGGTTTCCACACCTCTGAGACTGATCTTCGCACTTTTTGTCGCGATGCTTCTTCTCGAGAACAATAAGCTCTCCGGCTTCTACCGGGCGACATACTATCTGCCTTCTATCATCGGCGGATCTGTTGCCGTATCCGTCCTCTGGAAGCGCATGTGGGCCACGGACGGAACCATCAACCGGATCCTGGGCATCAATTTCCCGTGGCTTGGTGATACGAGGACCGCAATCTGGGTACTTATCATTCTCGCCGTATGGCAGTTCGGATCGTCCATGCTGATCTTCCTGTCAGCTCTCAAGCAGATCCCGCAGTCGCTGTATGAGGCGGCAATGGTTGACGGTGCCAACGGGTGGAAGAGATTCTGGAAGATCACATTCCCGCTTCTCACGCCGACGATCTTCTTCAACCTTGTCATGCAGCTGATCAACGGCTTCCTGGCCTTCACGCAGTGTTACATCATTACGCAGGGCAAGCCGATGTACTCGACTGAGTTCTATACCGTCTACATGTATGATCAGTCCTTCACCTATTACAACACCGGTTACGGCGCCGCAATGGCCTGGGTGATGGTTCTCATCATCTCGGCAGTCACCGCGGTTCTGTTCGCAACCAAGAAGTTCTGGGTATATGACGGAGGATTATAAAATGAAAAAGAAAAGTAAAACTGGATTTGTCATCAAGAACATTTTCATTTTTGCCTTCGCAATCGTGATGATTTATCCGCTGCTGTGGATGCTCTTCAGCTCCTTCAAGCCGACCAACACTATTTTTGCAACAGCCGGACAGCTGATCCCGACGACATGGACGACCGATAACTACGTCAACGGCTGGAAGGGCTTCGGCGGTGTAGGATTCGGAAGCTTCATCAGGAACTCGCTGGTCATCGCGCTCACGGCAACACTTGGTACAATCGTTTCTTCAGCGCTCGTCGGATACGGCTTCGCGAGATTCGAGTTCAAAGGCAAGAAGGTCCTGTTCACGGCTATGCTTCTTTCCATGATGCTTCCGGCACAGGTCCTCATGATCCCTCAGTACCTGTGGTACAAGCAGCTGGGATGGGTCAACTCCTATATTCCGCTCATCGTACCGTACTGCTTCGCGATCCAGGGATTCTTCGTATACCTGTTCAGCAACTTCATCGGCGGTATTCCCAAGGATCTGGACGAGGCGGCCAAGATTGACGGCTGCTCATACTGGCAGATCTTCGTGCGGATCATTCTTCCGCTTATGGTTCCGGCACTGGTTACCGGCACGATCTTCTCGTTCATGTGGAGATGGGATGATTTCCTTTCCGCCCTCATGTACGTCAACAAGTCTGCCATGTATCCGGTATCTCTGGCACTGAAACTGTTCTCTGACCCGGGCACATCGTCAGACTATGGCGCGATGTTCGCCATGGCCTGTGTATCCCTGATCCCGTCGGTTGTTCTCTTCCTTACGTTCCAGCGCTACCTGGTTGAAGGTATCTCGACATCCGGCCTGAAGGGCTGACGCCAGACATCAATACGTTGCTCCTGTCGGCATATTTAAACCGGCAGGAGCTTTTTCTTTGACAGATTCATTAACTATTGGGAGGAATTATGAGCGGAAATCAGGCGGACACAGGTCTTGTTTTTGACCGGGGAGCATTGCTTGATGCAATGGACAGGATTGTAAAGCGCACCATGCAGATGGATATGACGTGGGAGTGGCCCTGCGGAGTGGCATATTACGGGATCTGCCGAGCAGCGGCGGCCGGAAAAGACGAATACCTGGACATTGTGAGAGAGCGCGTAGATGAGCTGATAAGCCTCGGACTTCCGGGACTCAACGTGAACACCTGCGCGATGGGGCACTGTCTGCTGGATCTGTACAAAAAGACAGGGGATGCGAAGTACTCGGATATTCTCGACAGCCAGATCGATTATCTCGAGAACAAGGCACTCCGGTTCGGAGATGGCGTGCTGCAGCACACGGTTTCGAGTGACAATGACTTCCCGGAGCAGTGCTGGGCCGACACGCTGTTCATGGCTGCCTATCTGCTGCTTCGGGTCGGAATTGAGCGCAATGATGAGACGTTGATCACGGACGCGCTGAAGCAGTGGTACTGGCACATTCTGTATCTGCAGGACAAAAACGGATTGTTCTTTCACGGGTATTCCAATGTAAAGAAGAGCCATATGTCCGGCATTCACTGGGGGCGTGCCAATGCGTGGGCGGCGTATACGATGTCACATGTGAAACCCGATCTCCCGGGCTGGTATCTTTATCCGCAGTGCATGGATATCTGCGGAAGCCTTGATCTGCAGCTCTCCGCGCTGAAGATGTACCAGACAGAAAACGGCCTGTGGCGGACTATCATCGATGATCCGGAGAGCTATGAGGAGGTTTCGGCATCTGCCGGAATTGCCGCCGCGATGACGATAGCAGGAAATCCGCTGCACTACAAGTATGTCAACCGGGCCATCGAAGGAGTTCTGAAAAACGTCGCGCCGGACGGCACCGTGGAAAATGTATCCGGCGGTACTGCGGTGATGCGGGACGCAGACGGATACCGGAATGTGACCAGAAGATGGATCCAGGGATGGGGACAGGGACTTGCGCTGGCGTTCTTTGCGGCGGTGCTGGAGTCGGAAAAATAATAAGGAGTTGTTGGAATGAAAGTCTGGTGTGCAATCGGTGATTCGTTCACGTATCTGAATGACCATCTGGATGAGACGGGATACCGCCTTCACAAGGGATATGTGACCAGGACAGTCGAAAAGCTCGAACCGGAGATCGGGCCTGTCCGGGTTATCAACCGCGGAATAAACGGAGCGGCAACCGAGAATTTTCTGGACATGTCGTTTCCGGAAGTTGACTTCTACACGATCCTTCTCGGAACCAATGACTGGTTTTCTTTCAAGACCCCCTGCGGGACACAGGAAGATTTTGACAGGAAGCGCCCTGGCACGATTCTGGGCAATCTGGCCTGCATTATCGAAAACATCCGAAAGGTGAGCCCGTCGCCCATTTTTGTCATGAACCCTGTGGAGAGAAGCGACTTTATCTATTGTCTGGATCATCATCATATCGACCACGGGAGCTATGCCCCGGAGGCTGGACAGAATCTGTCAGATGTCGCTGCGGCAATATTCAGCTGTGTCAGCGGTGAACATGTATATCCGGTCAACCTGCATGACCGCTCGGGCATCACCGTGGCCAATGCCGTGAAGTTTCAGCGCAAACGGGTGAACGGAAAGGAGACGGATCTGTCCTATCCTGACTATATCGGGGTTCCGTACGATCCGGACCGGGATGAATATCCGTATCCGCCGGAAGCCATCGGCCTGACGTATGACGGGCTGCATCCGTCGGATGAGGGCGCGGATATCATCGCCGGGATACTGTCATCTGAGATTCTGGGGCAGATGAAGTAAGCGGTATCGGTTGTATATCATAAGAAAGCAGCTGCCTGCATGGATTCCCTGCAGACGGCTGCTTTTTGCTTTATATACGGTATCGGTTCTATCAGGGTTACTTTTTCTTTGCCGCTTTCTTCTGCTGACGGCGCGCAACAGCGGCAAGCTGCTGAAGAGCTTTCTTGGTCTGCGCTTCCTTTGAATCTTTGTTTTTCTTACCCATTTTTGACATCTGAAAAAGCCTCCGATATAATGAATTGCAGATAAATCGTGTCTATTATAGCACATCCGGGTCCGGCGCATGTTTTCTTTTTCATGCAGACGGGAGCTGTACAGGATGGTATACTAAATAACTGTGTTGTATCGCAGAAAGCGAACGATAACAGGAGGAAAATCTATATGAGAACAACAGCGGGAAGGAACCAGTCCGGACAGGGCAGTTCACTCAGAGTACGCAAGAACACGGCAGACCTGGTTCTGCTGGCATTTTTTACGGCGATTATCGTCTTCATGAGCATTACGCCTCTCGGGTATATCCCACTGGGCGTCATTAATGCCACGATTATTCACGTCCCGGTTATTCTGGGAGCTATCCTGCTCGGACCTGCACAAGGGGCGTTCCTTGGATTTATATTCGGTCTTACAAGTTTTCTGAAAAATACCTATATGCCTTCGACGCTCTCCGCGTTTGTTTTTTCGCCTGTGCTGGCCTATTCCATGATCGGCCTGTCCGGCATTTGGAAGAGTGCGTTCATCTGCTTTGTGCCCCGGATTCTCGTGGGTGTACTTCCACACTATGTCTTCAAAGGCGTAACGGCTCTTGACAGAGCCGGCAAGAAGAGCATAGGGATGACGGCACTGGATTTGCTTGTATCCCTTCTTGTCGCCTTCGGCGTGAGAGCATTCGCTGCGAAAGCAGGGCTTCCCGGAGCAGCGGCTTCTGCCGCCGCAACCGCCGCAGCCATCGCTGTATTTATTCTGATCTTCATGGCGGTGAGAAAGCAGAAGGGCGATGTGCTCGCGTATACGCTCGCCGGAATCACGGGGGCACTTACCAATACACTGATCGTCATGCCGTCGATCTATGTCCTGTACAGGGACTCCTATGCGGCCGCTCTGAATATCAGCCCGGACACGGTTCTGAGCGTGATTCTTGGCATTATATCCTTCAACGGCGTCATCGAGGCGATCATCGCCGGCGTGCTGGTGCTTGGCATCGGCAAGCCGATCAGAAAGGCGAAGAATCGGAATCTTTGAGCAACCACCCGGCGGGGGCATCCCGTCGCTTATTTTCAGGAGGCATCTCAATATGAAAGAAAACCGCCGCGGCACAATACTGGCCATCGACATGGGCAACACCAATATCGTGGTGGGAGTTGCAGACGGCAGAAAGATTTATTTTGAGGAGCGCATATCAACCGATCACACCAAGACGGCGCTGGAGTACGCCGTGTCGTTCAAGATGCTGCTGGAGCTGCACGGTATCAGCCCGGAGGCGATCAAGGGAGCTATTCTTTCGTCTGTTGTCCCTCAGCTGAATCATCCGATCCGGGAGGCAGTGGAGAAGGTCACTGGAATCCGCCCGCTTCTGGTCGGTGCCGGAATCCGGACGGGACTCAATATACGCATGGACCAGCCGAAACAGGTCGGATCGGACCAGATTGTCGATGCGGTCGGTGCACTCGCCGAATACGGCGCGCCGGTCATCATCCTTGACTTCGGCACGGCCACTACCTTCTCTCTGGTGGATGCCGCGGGCAATTACTCGGGCGGTGTCATTATTCCGGGGCTGCAGGTGGCAGTGGATTCACTGGTGACACGCACGGCGCAGCTCCCGCGTATTTCGCTGGAAGCGCCACCAAAAGTCATTGGCAGGAACACGGTTGACTGTATGGCAAGCGGCGCGGTGTACGGCTACGCATCCATGATTGACGGGATGCTTGCGCGCATCGAGGAAGAGGCGGATCTGCGCGATCCGGACAGCAGAATCAGCAGTCCGGGGCGATGCCGGGTCGTTGCTACGGGCGGCCTGTCGCACATTGTGATACCGGTCTGCCGCCGGAAAGACATCGTCATCGACAACAGTCTGCTCATCAAAGGACTGGAGCTCATTTATCTGAAAAACGTGGAGGAATGATATGCTGAAGGGAAAACACGTCCTGCTTGGGGTGTCCGGATCGATTGCGGCGTACAAGGCGGCGGATCTGGCGAGCCGTCTGGTTAAGGCGGGCTGCGATGTCCACGTTCTTATGACGGAGAACGCCTGTCATTTTATCAATCCAATCACATTTGAGACGCTTACGTCCAACAAGTGCCTGATCGATACATTCGACCGAAACTTTCAGTACTCGGTGGAGCATGTTTCCCTGGCGGCACAGGCGGACGTTTTCCTGGTGGCTCCTGCGAGTGCCGACATCCTCGCGAAGCTTTCCCTGGGGATCGCAGACGACATGCTGAGCACAACCTGGCTCGCCTGTGAGTGCCCCAAGATCGTGGCGCCGGCCATGAATACCCGCATGTATAAAAATCCGGTCACGCAGGACAATCTCAGGCGCCTGGCCGGATACGGGGTGCGGGTCCTCACACCGGCAAGCGGCCGCCTGGCGTGCGGCGAGACGGGGGAGGGGAAGCTGCCGGATGTCAGCATTTTGTTTGAGACGGTCCGCGCCGCCTGTGAATATGACAGGAATCTTGTGGGGAAAAAGGTCCTTGTGACAGCAGGCCCAACTGTTGAGGCGATCGATCCGGTCCGGTTCATCAGCAATCACTCGACCGGCCGGATGGGGTATGCCCTGGCGGAGACGGCGATGCTGCGCGGAGCGGATGTCACGCTTGTCTCCGGCCCTGTCAGCCTTCCTCGGATCCCGTGGGTATGCACGGTGCCGGTTGTGAGCGCGCAGGACATGTATGCGGCCTGCATGGAACATGCTCCGGAAAGCGATATCATTATTAAAGCGGCAGCCGTGGCGGATTATACTCCTGCGACAAAGGCGAATGAAAAAATAAAGAAGCGCGATGATGATCTGCGGCTGAATCTGAGACGAACGCGGGATATTCTGGGAGAGCTTGGCGCAATGAAGCATGACGGTCAGTTTCTCTGCGGCTTTTCGATGGAGACGGAGAATCTCATTGAAAATTCAAGAAGAAAACTGGAAAAGAAAAATCTGGACATGATCTGTGCCAACAGTCTGCG